>JBEBWR010000085.1:0-11988 GCA_040392045.1 Chthoniobacter flavus
ATTGGGTTTTGGGGTTCGTGAACGCCGGTCAGATCTTGATGGTGATATCAACACCAGCCGGGAGGTTCAGCTTCTTGAGTTCGTCAACGGTTTTGGCCGTCGGCTCGATGATGTCGAGAAGGCGCTTGTGGGTGCGGATCTCGAAGGCATCCATCGATTTCTTGTCAACGTGCGGGGAGCGGTTGACGGTAAATTTCTCGATCCGCGTGGGAAGCGGGATGGGGCCTGCCACCTTGGCGCCGGTGCGCTTGGCGGTTTCTACGATGTCCTGCGAGGACTGGTCGAGCGTCCGGTAGTCGAAGGCTTTGAGCCGGATGCGGATTTTCTGGCCGTTGGTCATATTGAAATTCTGGTTTTGACGTTACTAATGAGGTTCTGCCCGTCTGAGAAACTAGGCTTTCTGCTCGACCACGGCAGCGAGGACGCTGGCGGGTACCTGCTCGAAGTGCGACGGCTCCATGGAGTAGGAGGAGCGGCCCTTGGAGAGCGAACGGATGGCGGTGGAGTAGCCGAACATTTCTGCGAGCGGCACTTCGGCGTTGACGACCGAGAGGTTGTTCTTGGAGTCGATGCTCTGGATGCGGCCACGGCGGCGGTTGAGGTCGCCCATGATGTCGCCCTGGAATTCTTCCGGGGTGACGTTCTCGACCTTCATGATCGGCTCAAGCAGGATCGACTTCGCTTTCTTGAAGGCGTCCTTGGCGGCGAAGATGGCGGCCATCTTGAACGCCATTTCGTTCGAGTCGACTTCGTGGTAGGAACCGTCGATGATGTCGATGCAGACGTCGATGACAGGGTAACCACCGATAACACCATTGAGGAGGGCTTCTTCGAGGCCCTTCTTGACGGCGGGGATGTAGTCCTTGGGAATGGAACCGCCGACGGTCTTGTTCTCGATGACGCAGCCCTTGCCGCGCTCGTTCGGGGTGACGTTGATGATAACGTGTCCGTACTGACCGCGACCGCCGGACTGCTTGACGAGTTTTCCGTCGCCCGTGGCGGGGGAGGTGATGGTCTCGCGGTAGGCGATCTGCGGCTTGCCGGAGTTCGCTTCGACCTTGAACTCGCGGAGGAGTCGGTCGCGGATGATTTCGAGGTGAAGCTCACCCATGCCGGCGATGATGGTCTGGCCGGTCTCTTCGTCGGTGTTCACGACGAAGGTGGGATCTTCTTCGGAGAGGCGCTGGAGTGCGAGCGACATCTTCTCCTGATCGATCTTGGTCTTCGGCTCGATGGCCATCGAGATAACCGGATCAGGGAACGATGGCGGCTCAAGCAGGATCGGATGATCTTCGGTGCAGAGCGTGTCGCCGGTGGTGATGTTCTTGATGCCGACGATGGCGGCGATATCGCCGGAGTAGACAACGTCGATGTCTTCGCGCTTGTCGGCCTGAATCTGGATCAGACGGCTGATGCGCTCGCGCTTGCCGGTACGCGGGTTGATGACGTTATCACCCTTGGAGAGCTTGCCGGAGTAAACGCGGAAGAAGACGAGCTTGCCGACGAAAGGATCGCTCCAGAGCTTGAAGGCGAGGGAGCAGAAAGGGGCGTTGTCGTCGGAAGGAACCGGGATAACCTCATCGCTTTCGGGGTTATCGGGGTTGTGGCCGGTGGCCGGAGGAATGTCGATCGGGCTGGGGAGGTAGTCGACAACGGCGTCGACGAGCCCCTGCACACCGCGATGCTTGAAGGCGGAACCGCCCACGACCGGTACGAACTTGTTCGCAATGGTCTGGCGACGGATCGCGGCCTTAAGAACGGAGGCCGGGATGGGCTGCTCTTCGAGGAAGAGCATACCGACTTCGTCGTCGAGGTCGGCGATGGCTCCGACGAGGCCTTCGTAAGCTTCGTCGACAGCGGCCTTGTACTCTTCAGGGATCGGCTGGACTGCGACGGTGGAACCGAGGGCTTCGTTGTCCGTGTAGATCAGGGCGACCTTGTTGATGACGTCGAGCTGACCGGTGAGGTAGTCTTCCTTACCCAGCGGGATGAGGACCGGCCAGGCGTTCGCACCGAGCTTGGTGCGCATGTCGTTGAGCGCGTTATCGAAGTCAGCGCCGGTACGATCCATCTTATTGACGAACGCGATACGCGGGACGTTGTACTTCGTGGCCTGACGCCAGACGGTCTCGGACTGCGGCTGAACACCGGCGACGCCGCAGAACACGGCAACCGCGCCGTCGAGGACGCGGAGGGAGCGCTCCACCTCGGCCGTGAAGTCCACGTGGCCGGGGGTGTCGATAATGTTGACGCGCTGATTGACGCCTTCGAAGGCCTTGTAAACACCCTCTTCCTTACGCTGCATCCAGAAACAGGTCGTCGCGGCAGACGTAATCGTGATGCCGCGCTCGCGCTCCTGCTCCATCCAGTCGGTGACGGTGGTCCCCTCGTGGGTTTCACCGACCTTGTGAATCATCCCCGTGTAGAAGAGGATTCGCTCGGTGGTGGTCGTTTTGCCGGCGTCGATGTGCGCGGCGATCCCGATGTTACGCGTACGCTCAAGCGGATAGGCGCGGTTCGGGTCGTTCGGATTGGAAGCAGGTTGGGCCACGAGAAAGGAAGTGCAGTTTGTCGTTGTGAAAGAACTATGAGTGCTTGGGAACGCCTGTAGGAAAGGCGGCCTTAGAAGCGGAAGTGGGCGAAGGCGCGGTTGGCCTGGGCCATCTTGTGCGTGTCGTCACGCTTCTTGATGGCATTGCCCTGACCGGCGGCGGCTTCCTTCAGCTCGTTCGCGAGAGCGTCGACCATCGGGATGCTCTTGCGCTTGCCGGCGAAACCGACGATCCAGCGCATGGCAAGGGCCAGCTGACGGGCAGGCGGCACTTCCATCGGGACCTGATAGGTGGCACCACCGACGCGGCGGCTCTTGACTTCAAGGCGGGGTTTGACGTTGTCAATGGCCTTGTTGAGCGTTTCGAGGGGATCAACAGCATCAGACCCTTCGCGGGTCTTTTCGATGGCGGCGTAAACAATCCGCTCGGCGACGGACTTTTTGCCGTCCTGCATGATGGTGTTGATAAGACGGGCTACCACAGGGCTGCCGTAACGGCCGTCGAACTTCTCGGTCTTCTTGATGACTCTGCGTCTACGAGACATGGTGATCGCTTTCTGAAATTAAAGGTTACTTGCGCTTGCCCTTGCCTTTACCGGCAGCAGCTTCCTGACCGGGCTTCGGACGCTTGGCGCCGTACTTGGAGCGGGAACGGCGGCGACCATCAACACCGAGGGTATCGAGAGCACCACGAACGATATGGTAACGGACACCAGGAAGATCCTTCACACGACCTCCGCGTACGAGGACGATGGAGTGTTCCTGAAGGTTATGGCCTTCGCCGGGAATGTAGGCGATGACTTCCTGACCGTTGGTCAACCGGACCTTGGCCACTTTACGGAGCGCTGAGTTCGGCTTCTTGGGAGTACGTGTCATTACCTGAACACAGACCCCGCGGCGCTGCGGGCAATTCACGAGCGCCGGCGACTTGGACTTCAGGGTCACCTGTTTGCGTCCCTTGCGGACAAGTTGGTTGATCGTTGGCATTGCTTTAAAAATTTCCCGTTTCCCGGGGACTAAAAACCCGCGTATCAGTGGGCTCTCCACGTCCACACTGGTTGCGGGGAGCGCGAACTGTAGACGAATCTGCTCGCCGCGCAAGAATTTTTTGCTCTTGCACAGCGGTTTTCTCTCTTTTTTCCCGCCTATTTTGTGAGGCGGTTATGGAGAATCAGAAACGCGGGAGGGAAGTGTCTACCGTAGCGGGAGATTCTTCGCAAGGAGGGAATTTATTTTTTTTATTCCGGGCGGCCTTTTTGCTTTGAGAGCACTTGCAAACCCCGCGCTTCCCCGCGATACTCTTCTCGAGATGAACCTTGACCTCAACAACCTCCTCGAAGGCTGGCCGCACGAGCCGGGGCAGATCCGCGTGCGCAAGGTGCTCGGCAATGACGGTCGCGAAAAGCTTCAGTTGCGGATCGATCTGGGCCTGATCCAGATGGAGACGTCGGGGCGTCCGGACGGCCAGCGTCCGCACGGCTCCGAGTCGCTGCTGGACTGGCATGAGGAACGCGCCGAGGCGGCTGAGACTCAGGGTGAGGAGTACCGGCTGACGTCGGAGGAGTGCCACGAACTCCAGCACGAGGCAATCCAGTACTATCACCGCTACATCTCGCTTTTTCAGATCAACGATTTCGCCGGGGTGGTGCGCGATACGCGGCGCAATCTGAAGGTGATCGATTTTGTCTGCAAGTACGCGGATCAGGACGAGTTGGGCTGGCCGGTGGATCAGCTCAAGGCCTACCTGCTGATGATGAATACGCGGGCAAAGGGATCGATCGAACTGGAGCGCCACGATTACGCGGCGGCGCTGCGCCATATTGAGCGCGGTCGGGCGAAGATTGTGGAGGCGTTTGCCGATCGTCCGGAGATGGTGGCTCAGAGCAACGAGGTGCAGTTTCTCGACCAGTGGGCGGAGGAGCTTCAGCAGAAGCGCCCGCTCAGCCGGATTGAGCAATTGACCAAGGAGATGGATCAGGCGATCCGCTCCGAGGCGTATGAGCGCGCGGCGGAGCTGCGCGACGCCATTCGCGAAGAAGAGGCCAAGGGAACGGCGTAAAGATTGTTCGAATCCGCGCGATCAGGCACTCGTCCTGCTTTTTGAAGGAGGAGCTATGCTTTCAGTGACGGCTTTTC
This sequence comes from Chthoniobacter flavus, assembly GCA_040392045.1. Taxonomy (GTDB): domain Bacteria; phylum Verrucomicrobiota; class Verrucomicrobiia; order Chthoniobacterales; family Chthoniobacteraceae; genus DATMFV01. Next base: position 4,688 of record JBEBWR010000085.1, read on the forward strand.
TGGTCTGTGTCGTGATTCTGTTCACGACTGTCGGCTTTGCATGCGCCACGGAGGACCGCGCAGGCGGCGGTGGCGCGGAATAATCAAAAAAGCCCCGGAAAGGAGGGATTCCTCTCCGGGGCGACTGATTGATGGACCCTAATGGATTTCAGGTTCTAATCGCGGCTGTTCGCGCTCTTGACCTCGATCACATCGTGCGTACCGGACTCCTTCTGACCGGCCGGGGTGACGCGGATATAGCGGGCACGCTCGCGCAGATCGGCGAGCGTGGCAGCTCCGAGATAGCCCATGCCGGACTGGAGTCCGCCGACGAGCTGGGTGAGGACGGTGTCGATCGACCCGGAGACCTCTTTGAGCGCTTCCACGCCTTCTGCGGCGACTTTCCGGGCGGTGTCCCGGGTGGAGTGACCGTAACGGGCGGCAGAGCCGGCCTGCATGGCGGAGTGACTCCCCATGCCGCGATACTGTTTATAGAGCTTGCCGTTGATCTCCATGATCTGCCCGGGGGCTTCGCGGCACCCGGCAAGGAGTCCGCCGCAGATAACGGCGTTGGCGAGGGTAAGCGCTTTGACGATGTCGCCGGACTTGGTCAGTCCGCCGTCGGCGATGATGGAGACGCCTTTGCGCTGGGCTTCCTGCGTGGCGGCGTAAAGCGCGGTAAGCTGCGGGATGCCCACGCCGGCGACGATCCGGGTGGTGCAGATGGAGCCCGGCCCCTGACCGACTTTGATGGCGTTGGCCCCGCAGTCGGCAAGGTAGTCGACGCCCGCGCCACTGGTGACGTTTCCGGCGATGATCGGCAGGTCGGGGAAGGCTCCGCGAACGAGCCGGACGGTGTCGCCCACGCCCTTGCTGTGCCCATGCGCGGTGGAGACGGCGATGACGTCAACACCACGCTCCACGAGGGCTCCAACGTGGTTGAGAATCCGCTCGGCGTCCAGCTCTCCGCCGGCGTTGCGCGGGGCGGAGATGGCGGCACCGCAGACGAGCCGGAAGTTGGCGTCGCGGGCGGGCTTGAGCTGAGCGCTGTGCTCCTGTGTGATGCGCTCAATGTCGCTAAGGGTGAAGAGGCCGCGCAGGCGGTCTTCTTCATCGACGACGAGGACTTTGTGGATGCCGAGGTGCTCGGCGAAAAAGCGGTCGGCGCGGGCAATGGGGTTCGCCCCCAGCTCGCTCTCGCTCAAGGTCTGGAGGACCGAACGGGGCGTCATGGCTTCGTGCACCTTTTTCCCGGCGTAGCGCTCTTTGAGCACATGGCCGGGGAGCAGGCCAAGGAGGCGATCCTGCGCGTCGACAACGGGGAAGGTGCGGAAGCCGTAGCGCTTTTCCTCAATGCGCTGGAGCACTTCGCCGATCAACTGATCGGGAGCGACCTTGATCGGCTCCTGAATGAGGCCGTGGACGTGATTTTTCACGCGCCCGACTTCGGAGAGCTGCTGGCGCTCGGGCATGTTGTAGTGAATCAGGCCGAGGCCGCCGTTCAGGGCCATGGCGATGGCCATGCGGGACTCGGTGACCGTGTCCATATCGGCCGAGATGATCGGGATCTGGAGCCGCAGCCCTTCGGTAAGAGCGGTTTCGAGATTCGCTTCGCGGGGGAGAATCTCGGAGTAAAGAGTGGCGAGCGATACGTCGTCGTAGGTCAGGCCGGTGGAGCCATGTTCGGCGAAGAAATCGTGAGCCGATTTGTAGAAGATGGCGTCAACGGAAGTGCGCGCGAATATCATGGCCTATCATGAGGCCGATTCACCCGATGTTGCAAGTCTACAAAGTACGGAATCGTACGCGCTCATTCGGCTGACCGCATCGTGGGCAACGGGGCAGCAACTCCGCGCTGGCATCCTCGAATTCGCAGGAACAGAGCGTGCAGCGCAGCCGGTAACGGAGCGCGCGGCGTTCGCGCCGCTTCCGCTGGAGCCAGAAGTAGGTCCAGTAGCCGAAGACGAGGCCGGTGAAGCAGAAGAGGTAGATGAAAATCAGCCCGGTAAGGGAGACGCGGATCATTTACCCCTCCCTTCTCCGGGTGGGGTTCCCGATGCTCCGCTGACGGCGTCGTGGCCCCACGCAAAGGTGACTTTCCCCCATTCCACTTTCTCCGCGCCCGGGGCAAACCGCTGGCGGCGCACGACGGCTTCCGCCTCGGCATCCAGCGCGGCGCTGCCGGAGCTCTCCTGAAGGAAGGCGTAGAGGACGCGCCCGTGACTACCGACGCCGACGAGAAGGACCGTGGGCAACAGGCTGCCGTCCGAGCGCTGCGTAAATGCCGGAAGCGGCTGTTTCCGGACGCGGGTGGCTAATGCCTTGGAAAAACGCAGAGAGGTCTCCACAGCGCTGCCGGGGATCTCCGGGGCCGGTCGGCTACCGGCCAGCAGATCCTCGGGCTCCCGCGCGGCGGGGAAAACGGTCGCTCCGCGCTCGATCACCGCCGGCTTCGGCAGGGTCTGGACGGCGGTGTACGACGGCTCATAAGTTACGCGCCCCAGCCCTTCCGGGGCCTGCTCCTCCAGCCGGGGAGCCAGCGCGGGGCTCTGGGCGTCGACCCACTCCAGAAATGCCTTGGTCGCAGGGGCATCCGGCGTGATCAGCATGACTTCGCCCGGCGGCGGGGAGACACTGCTGACCGGCGGATAGACCACCTGAAAGCCGTAGAACGTCAGCGCATGAACGACGACCACTCCGAGAAACACCAGCGGGAAGGCGAGCGAAATGCTACGCCCGGGCCACTGGAAGATGAGCCGTCTCAGCCGTTCCCCGGAGTTCATGGCGCAGGGGTTGCCGTCACGGGGGCGGCAGGGGCGGAGGCGCCCGACTGGAGCGGCAGCATCCGCCCCGCGATGGCGACGGAGTAGCCGTGCTCCAGCCCGAGATTCATCACCGTCGTAACCAGCGCGTGCGGTGCGTTCTCATCGGCGCGGATTACCATGGAGCGCTCCTCGCGCTTCCGCTGGGCGAGCAGGGGGCCAAGCTCTCCGGGAGTGACACGCCGGTCCTGATAGTAGATGATCGGGGCGGCGCCGGAGGTGATGGTGACCACTTGCGGACGCCACTGTGGAGCGAGGGCAAAGGAGGTATAGGGAGCCGCCACCGAGATTCCCGGCTGCGAGACAAACGAGCCGCTGAGCGTGGAGAACGCCAGAACGAGCACGAGGACGTTCACCAGCGGAACGAGGTAAACGCTCTGCGGAAGGGCAGCGGTGTTGCGATGCAGTTTCATACCCCCAGGGAAAAAACGCGGCGATTACTCCGCCTTGCGGCTCGTACGGGCGTCGCCGAACTCGATGATCCCCTCCCCGCCCCCGGTGGTGGCAGTGTCGGAGATGAGGTTGACGATCTCGATGCCGCCGCGCTCCATGTCGTGAATCAGCGAGTTCACCCGCGAGGAGAGAAAGGCGTGCGCGAGCGCCGTCGGGATGGCGACGACAAGCCCCGCCGCCGTGGTCAGCAGCGCTTTGTAAATCCCGGCGGAGACCTCCATGGAGCTGGCGTATCCGGCCTGACTGGAAAGGGCGACGAACGCCTCGATCAACCCCGTGACCGTTCCCAGCAGCCCGACGAGGGGGGCGATGGTGGCAATGGTGGTGAGCATCGGCAGGAAGCGCTCCAGACGGGGGATCTCCATCTGCCCGGCCTCCTGAACGATCTCCTTGAGATCGGAGCGGCTGGCGTGGTGGCGGATAATGGCGGCATGGATGACGCGGGCAACGGGGCCGGGCGTTCCGGCGCTTTCGTGGAGCGCCTCGGCGTAGTTCCGGCGGCTCAACAGATTGGCCAGCCCCCGGAGAAATTCGCCCACACGGATGGTGGAGCGGTGATAAAAGATCAGCCGCTCGAAGAAAATCGAGATCGCAATGATGCTGAGCAGGAGCAGCAGCCACATCAGGGGGCCGCCCCTCTCCATATAATCAATCATGAAAGAACCTTATAGCGCCGCAAAGCTCCGATTGCAACGCAGGCTTTACAAAGTTCCCTTTCCGGCGGATTCCTGAAAGCGCATGTCCCGCCTGCTGCCCCATCTCCCTGCCCATCGGCCTCCGCTCATCCTCGCGCCGATGCAGGACATTACCGACCTCGCCTTCTGGCGGGTGATGCACCACTACGGCGGGCCGGATGTCTACTTTACCGAATACTTTCGCGTTTACCGCGATTCCCGGCCCGAGCGCCATATCCTCGCGGCCCTTGACGGGAATGACACGGGCCGCCCCGCCATCGCCCAGATGATCGGGCAGGACATTCCCGCGCTGGTCCGGACCGCCGAAGCGCTCCAGCGGCACAACGTCGTCGGCATCGACCTCAATCTCGGCTGTCCCGCGCCCGTCGTCTGCCGGAAAAACGCCGGGGGCGGCCTGCTCAAGCACCCGGAGCAGATCGACGCGATCCTCGCCGCGCTGCGCCCGGTAATCCACTGCGCCTTTACCGTGAAAACGCGCCTCGGCTTCGACAGTCCCGACGAGTTTGACGCCGTGCTGGAGGTCTTCGAGCGCCACGAGATCGACGCCTTTACCGTCCACGGACGGACCGTGCGCGAAATGTACCGCACCGCCGTGCACCACGACCGCATCCGGCAGGCCGTGGAGCGCCTCGCTCCTCCCGTCTTTGCCAACGGCAACGTCCTTTCCGTACGCCTTGCGGACGAAACCCTCGCGCTCACCGGTGCGGCCGGCCTGATGATCGGTCGCGGAGCGATCCGGAACCCCTGGCTCTTTCAGCAGCTCCGCAATCACGCCGAAGGTCGCCCGCTCTATCAGCCCACCCTGCGCGATCTGCGCGGCTATATCGACCGGCTTTTCCGCGAGGTCACCACGCCGCATCTCAAAGAGATCCAGAAAGTCGCTCAGATGAAGAAGTACATGAACTTCATCGGTCAGGGGATCGGCGAAGAGGAAATCTTCCTGCACAAAATCCGCCGCGCCGCCACAGAAGCCGAATTCTTCGCCCTCTGCGACGAATACCTCCTGAGCGACGCCCCCTTCCCCGCCGAACCCGCGCGCCGTGCCCTTACCTGCTCCCGCAGCGAACGCGCCGCAGCCGAAGAACAAGCCGCCAACGCGTCCCGGTAAAGCCATCGTCCACAGCTCGCAGCTCCCCGCACTTGCGCCGCAGGACCGCCCTGCGTCACGCAGTGCCAATAGAGATAAAGGTGTCGCTTCCTCTCGTGAAATGACCATAAGTTAATGTTGGTTCAGGCCTGATCCGAATGGCAGGCTATCCATACCGGAGATCGACTGACTTATGATGCAACGTCCTAATATTCTGATTCTTTTGGCTGACCAACTCCGCCGGGATGCACTCGGAGCCTATGGCAACCAGGACGCACGAACGCCTACCATGGACGCGCTGGCACGCGGAGGCGTTCGCTTTGCCAACGCCTGCTCCACCTCGCCCATCTGCGTCCCCTTCCGCTTTTCCCTGATGACCGGCGAGTACGCTCACACCCGCAAAGTTCCGGGGATAGAATACGCCATGTCTGAGGCGGAGCGCACCCTGGCCGATGAATTCAACGACGCGGGATACGAGACCTTTTACGTCGGCAAATGGCATCTCGACGGCGCCCACGGGCGGCTCGGCTCAGCCCAACAGTGTGGCCGCATGCGGGTGCCGCGCTCCCGGCAGGGGCGCTGGCAGACGTGGTGCGGGTTTGAACTGCGCAACGATCCCCTCGATACCTGGGTGTTTGAAAACGACAACCCTGTCCCCCGGAAGGTAGATGGCTACCAAACCGATGGGCTCTTTGAGCTTGGCATGGATTATCTCGCAAAGCGAAAGACGGATGCGCCACCCTTCTGCATGGTCATCTCGGTCGAGCCGCCCCATGATCCGTTTGTGGCCCCTTCCGGGTTGGAGGAGATCTGGAAGGAACGGGAGCCCGCTTTACCGCCGAACTTCGCGATTGAAGACCCCGAGCGGAGGCAGCAGGTGGTCATGGATCGCAAGCTTTACTACGCCATGATCGAAAATTTCGACCAGAATGTGGAGCGCATGGTGGCATTCCTCAAAAAGCGCGGTCTATGGGAAAATACCGTGGTGATCGTCGTAGCGGATCACGGAGAACTGGGTGGTGCGCACGGACTGGTGGCCAAACAATGGCCATACGAAGAATCGATCGGCATCCCTCTGATCGTACATGCTCCCGGCTCGGAAGCTGCGCGTGGCAGCGTGATAGAGGAACCGGTTTGCACGGAGGATCTTTTTCCCACCATCCTGGGTCTTGCCGGGCTGACGCCGCGCAATCGGCTTCCAGGGCTTAATCTGGCACCGGTCATCGCGGGGCAGAGCACCTTCCCGACGCGAGAAGGCATCCTGCTGGAATTTGTGGCAGAGCTACGCCCTCAGATGCCTTTTCATTCGGACCCGTGGCGGGGTTTTCGGAGTCGCCGCTATAAATACACCGTCAAAGGGGATTTCCATGGTGCGAAACCGTGGCAATTCTTTGACCTGGAGGCCGACCCTTTTGAGATGGAAAACCGGCTCAACGACCCTTCGCTTGCCGCAGAAGTGGCGAGGCACCACCGACTGTTGCGTGAACGGATTCATGAAACCGACGATGCCTTTGCGCTCCTGCCCGCCTTCGGCTGCCACAGCCTCAACCTCTGGAATGATCTGCATCATGAGGCAGAGGCGGAGATTGAAAGCCCGACCAGTTCTTGACGGGTATGCCTGCGTAATATTCCGCGGCCGCAAAACCGTCACGCAGTGACCAACTTTTTCCCGGTTTTTGCCTACCGGGTTTGATTGTTGGGGGAGAGCGTCGGGCGTAGCGTTTGCCTCATGGACGCACCCACCTCCACGCCCCGGCGGATCATCGACTGCGATGTCCACTGCAACCCCAACCTTGAGTCACCCGACGGACTCACCCCCTACATCCCCGAGCAGTACCGCACCGCCATGGCGCTTCACATGGCCGGATCGCCCGGGCACGGCTTCGGCCACCCCAACGGGCGGGTGCACCGGCCCGACTGCGACTATCACTCCCGGGAAGGCTTCGAGCGCGACCACCTCGACCGCTACGGCATCACCTACGCCGTGCTCCAGCCACAGCCCTGCATGGACTACAGCCTCAAGCACAACATCGACATCGGCACCATGCTTTGCAGCGCCGGGAACGACTGGCTCATCGACGCCTACCTCAGCGCCAGCCCCCGCTACCTCGGCTCCATCTGCGTCAACATGAACGACCCCGCCGGAGCCGTCCGCGAAATCGAGCGCCTTGGCGACCACCCGCAAATGGTGCAGATCCTCGCTCCCGGCGAAGCCCACTTCCTCTACGGACACCGCTACTACCACCCCATCTACGAAGCCTGCCA
>JBEBWR010000086.1:0-11934 GCA_040392045.1 Chthoniobacter flavus
GAGGGGGCTTCTCAGGAGAAATGGATTCATCGCGATGGTGAGATCAGCGCGGCGGCGATGGAGGCAGGCGATTTCCCTGCCTGGTCGGAGATGGGGCGTACGGTGGAGACAATGGGGCTCGCATGGTTTTACTCACAAGAGCCGGCCTATGCAGAGCGCGGCGTCGACTGGCTTACCACATGGTTTAGCGATAGCGCTACCCGGATGCACCCGCGTTTCCGCTATTCAGCTTCGGCTCCCGGCTACCACGATGGCGGGCGCATCGGCCTGATTGAAGCGGTTGAACCCCTCAGTGCCTGTCTCAATGGCATCGTCTTGCTCCGGGGCTCCGCCGCGTGGAGTGACGCGCTCAATCAGGCCATCAACGAATGGATGGACGCATTCCTCCGCTGGACAACGACTAATCCTAATGCCACCCCGGCCCTTGAGCATCCCAATAATATCGGCACATGGACGGAGGTCTTGGTCGCCCGCCTGAACCTGTTTCTGGCGCGTCCGGAGGCCATTCGCGAGCGCGCCGCGATCCATCTCCCCGCCCGCATCGCAGCACATCTGGAGCCGGACGGATCGCAACCTCCTGAACTGGTCCGAACCCTTTCGCATCACTACTGCTGCTATCACCTGCAAGCTTTTCAGCGCTGGGCGGAGATCGCCAGCCTCACAGAAACGGACTGCTGGCAGTTCGCAACCCCCGACGGACGCTCGATCCGACAGGGATTGCGCTTCCTCGTAGAGCATCATCCCTGGCCTTTCCCTAATATTAAGGAACCCGACCTCGGAAAGGTAGCCGAGTTGGTAGAGCATTATCTGCTTCATGCCGGGCCTGATGAAGCGTTAAGGCGGGATCTTGAAGGGCTCTACAGGCTGGGAGTGCGGAATGCAGATTCCCGCCGTCGGCTTCTCGCAGGGCGTTTCAGCCTGGAGTAGAACCGCAGCGGCTTACTGAGGCCCGAAATCGCGCAGCCATGCCGGGTTGGTTCCTCCATAGGGATCGAGCCGCATGGCACCTTCCTTATCCACCACTTCCACATGACCGTCGAGGAAGAGAACGTTGGCGCGCCCGGAATGTCGTAGCGCCATACGGGTCAAGCGCATCGAAGGCTGCCAGGAGGTAACGTTCAGGCTGAAAGCGATGCCGTCCATAAAGATCGGCGTACGAGCTTCATTTCCGTTGAAGTGCATGAACGAGGTGATCGGATTCGGCATCTTCCACGGCGAATTGATATAGTAACTCATCGTATTGACCGCATAAGACACCGGCTGGTTGGCTATATTGTTCATATAGTCTGCCGCACCAGTGCCGCCGGTCAGCCACGCTCCCTTCGCTACCGTCGCTGCGGAAGGGCAGCGCAACTCCTTCCCATGGGCAATCGCCCTATAGCGGTAAAGCGATACCGCGGGCGCGACGCCGCCCTCTCCGCCGTCGGCGGCACTTCGGAGATCCCATAGCCGCTGATGGCGTTCCGTTCGAAAGAGATTCACCGCCGTCGCCAGATTCCGGAGCTGATGCACGCACCCCGTCGCCTGCGATCGTTCCCGGAACTGCGAGATCACGGGAACACTGATCGCTACCAACACCACGACAATGGCAATGGCCACCAGCAACTCAATGAGACTGAAAGCAGAGCGGGGGGATTGCATCGTCTTCACCTTTAACGTCCACTGCGCCGACGGGTTTTCACCACAGCGGCCATCATACCGGCCAGCCCCACCAGCGCAAGCGTGGACGGCTCAGGGATGGACTGAGTGATCGAAAGGGAATCGTAGAAAGTCGTGGTATTCGCATTGCCGGGAGAGATGAGCCATGTGCCGACGATCCCCGAAACATCCCAGGTATCGGGAAGGGCAATGTTCGCGGCGTACACCTCGTCATTCAACATTAAGGTATAGGTCTGATTCTCAAAATCAAATACGGTCGAGAATGTATTCCAGTCAGTAAGAACGAGGTTGGATTGGGCGGTGTTGGAGTAGTAAGTCGCGACCTTATCATCATTCAGACCGCTGTCCCGACTATATCCAATAATGTAATTCGAGCTACTCGTCGTGCCGTAGCGCGTTAGGAACTGCACAGCGCGATTGGCCTGCAACGTCTCGTCCCATAGGAAAATATAAACCCATGAGGTGTTGGCGTTGTTGGCCCAACTGGTCGTAGGGCTGGCAATGGAAACCGTAAAGGTATTCAGGTGCTCACTGGCGCTGGCGAGACTCGTATTCTGGGCGGTAATCGTAGAGCCCCCCAGCGTGTAAATGGAATACTGACCGGTATGTGCCGGCTCCGTAGTGCCATTAGAGACACGGATGCGATTGTCATTTGAGAAGGACCAGCCTGCGGTATTGCTACGGGAGTTTGGAGTGAAGCCTTCGCTGGTTTCAAAGCCCACGAAGACGGACCCCTCACTGCTTGCCACAAAGGAAGAGCAGGAGAGACACGCGACGGCAATAGCCAAGGGATATAGCGATTTCATAAGCATGAATGAGGGGGTTAAGGATGAGATGACACGGGAGCAAAAGCGGCCGCCTCGCCGGGAGCGAGTTGAAAGGAGAGCGCCTCGCCCTTTGGCGTCGGGCGGCCGGAGTAAAACTCATGTGCTCCCTCCCAGCCCTCCGGCAGATCAATCCGGTACGATTTTTCCTGTCGCCCGGGATTCATGACGCAGAGCACAGCCTGCTGATCGTTCTTGAGCAGCACCACCTCCGCTTCCGGATGATGTCCCACGGGCTCTCCGCGTAGCGCTCCGAAGAGCGACTCATATTCGGCGACCAGCCGGGAGATCTCCGCAGCGGCAAACCACGAGCGACCGTCCATGTTTTGCGTATGATAGATCAGCGCCCCGCCGCTCGCGTCGATAAAGCGCCGGAGCAGATTGGCCTTCGTTACCGGTACACCCGCATGCTGATAGTCCAGCGGCGCCTTCATATAGGGATAGACCAGCTCCCCAAAGATCACAGGAATCCCCTCCAGCGCCTTGACCGTCTCGGAGATGGCAGGGACCGGGCGGCCATAGCCTACGCCAACGCGATCGGCGGCTTTCTGCTCGCCCATATAACGCCAGTCCACGCCATAGCGGGCCGCGTTCTCCGGCGTCTGATAACCGCTATAGGCTTCAAAGAGCACCTTGCCCGGCAGTCCGTGAACCGTCTCCTTCATCGCCCGGAAAATCTTCGCTACCCGCCGCGCCATAAAGTCGACCCACTCCGCGCTATACTTCTCGCGGATCACCTCCGGGGAGAGCGGCTGATCATCCGCCAGCTTCACCGCCGTGCGGAAGCTGTTCAGGCAGCGTTCGCAGAAGCAGGAATGCGGACCGGTGAACGGCGGGTATTCATAGTCATAATTCACCACGTCCACCGGATTCTTCTTCCACCAGGCCTCCAACAGCGGCGCTCCCGCCTCCTTCCAGCCGCCTTCGAGAAAGCGCGTCGTACACATCAGCCCGTCCACCGGTTCACGCTGCGCGTTGATGAGCCGTGCCTCGGGATGCTCCGCCAGCCATGGCTTGAGGTTGAGCGAGTGCGACCGGAAGTTGACCAGCAGCGTCGCCTTGAAATTCTTTCCTTCAACATCCTTCCGGACGGCCCCGACGAAATCGTTGAACCCCGCCGCCTTCGCTGTCTCCGTCAGCGCCGCAAAGGCCTTCGGATCATCAAGAACCCTTGTATAGTTCCCCCAGATCTGAAAGGTCAGTTCCTTGGGCTGACGCCCGTTCAGAGCAGGCAGAAGGGCGAGGGGAGCTGACTGCTCCACTTCCGAGAGGGTAAAATCATTCGCGCGGCTATAGTACCTCAGCGTCAATTCTCCATCGCGCGCTGCGCCCTCGCGCTGTTTGAGAAAAAGATCAAAGAGCGAAAGGATCGGATGTCCGGAGCGGACGGTGATCGGCGCGTCCGCGTCGATGCGGTAGCGGTTCGCCGCCTCCTCGTGCAACTCAAAGCGCGCCTTTCCATCGGCCCGTCCTCCATAGTAGCCGCTCACCGTCAGCGGCTCCACCGCGGAAGGCAGCTCCACCCATGTCTTCCAATCCGCAAGCGCCCGCCCGCGGACACCGGGTATAATGAAGGAAACCGGCTGCACGCCGCCTCCGGCGATATGGATTGCCGGAAGCTGCTGGGGAAAGATCCGCGTCTCGCGAAAGAAAATCGTATGCCTTAGAACGGCGGGCGCTCCTGCCTTGCCAACCTCGCCTCCCTCAAGCTCCGGAGCTGTCGGCCATCCGCTGTCATCCGTCGCGGCGTCGGTCGCCGCGGCGCCATCGCCCAGCTTCCAGCGGATCGGAGCATCGCCCACAAACTGCGGATCAAGCGTCAGCCGGGCGGTCCCCGACTCCGTGCGAAGCGCCACCACATTCATCCCCCCGCGCAGCGAGAGCGGTACCTGCTCCAGCTCCGCCCGAACGCCAGAGGCCACCTTCCGGTCGTTGACCAGAAGCTCCCACGGTCCCGAGGTGGAGACGCTGAGGGAAACCGTGGAAGAGAGCACCTCCAGTCTCATCTCCGGCGAGCGGTAGATCGGCTCCAGCGTCGCTGCGTCCGCCAGCGCCCACGAGAACTCCATCATCCCATCGGCGGGGGCCTCAAAGTGATGCGTCGTAGAGAGCGACCCGGAGGAGGGGAGTGTAAGCGTCTGGCGCGAATGCGAAGTCCTGGCCGGACCCCGCTGCGGCGTCATCCGCGTAGAGAGCAACAGCCGGCTCTCCTCGCCCGAAGCCGCCGGGTTGAGCGTCAGCCCGAGCGTATTGCCACCGGAAGTCAGATGCGTAAGCGGCGTGGCCGCCACTCCCGCAGCACTCTGGCCAAAGACCAGTACGCCCCATTCCCGGGGCGAATGAATCCCCGGATCGGAAGGCGTCCAGACACCCCGCTCCGAGCGGCTCGGCGCGTTCCGGGCGATCAGCGCTTCCCAGCGTTCCCCGTTCGCCGGTGGCTTTGCCCCCAGCTCCTTCCACGGGATCGCCATGGTCACGGTCCAGAAACCGTCGCCCACATGGGTTAGCGAACGAATCGCCGGGTTCCACGATGCATCCCGCTTTTTCCAGAGATCGGCTACGTTGCATCGGGCATCTCCCATGACCCCCTTGCTATTAATCGTCAGCTCATAGGCTTCGCCGCCGCCTTCGGGCCGGAGCATCAACAGGAACGAATCATCCATCAGAACGGCATCGTCCCGCTCCTTCGCCGCTGCGCGGATCTCATCCATCCGCTGACTGGTCACCGCCAACGTCGATTCCTCCAGCCGGGCAAAGAGATAGAGATGCGTATCATCCCAGAGAAAGCGTACTTGCAGCCCTTCCTGTATCGGAAAGGCAGATCCGGGAACGATAAAGTCCGTGATCGCTACCGCCTTTTGCCACGCCTGATCCATCGCCTCCGCATTCAACGACGGCGGCGTATCCGTATGGACCACTCTGGAAAGCGGTGGTGTCGCCATGGCCGGAGCTGCAGCGGCCAGCAAAGCGCTCAATCCGAGCAGCGCGGAGCGCGAAGGCAAAGATGACATCGGGAAATTCATAATGGGGGAAAGCGAAGATCTTAGCGAAGGGCATCCAGCGCCGCGTCGTCCATCGTGTCGTCCGTCGTAATCACAAAGGCGTCGAGAATCGCCGGCTCCGTCGCCCCCGTAGCGGGCCAGAAGACCAGCCGTACTTCCTCGCCTACCTCCCCGGCGGTCAGGCCGCGCAGCGCAATCCATTGCCATCCGGGCCCTGCGGGATTCACCTCCCGCACAATCTGACCCGCTCCGCCGTGCAGCGTCGAAAGCTGGAGGCGATCGCGTTCCGACGTCGGGAAGTAGCGCGCGTAGATCGTCACCTTCTCGCTCGTCTGCGGAAAGGGGAACGGCTGCGTCATGGACGAAGCCTGACTGACAATGCCCTTCGCATCCTGTCCCGTCCCGACATGGGCAGGCATCACCGCAAAGTCTTCGGCTTCATAGCGGGCTGCCGGAACTTCGTGACTGTCCACCGCCGCCGGTTCCTCCAGTACCACCTCCAGATTCGCAATTTCAAACACCGCCCCCTGCTGGACTTCGTCCTTCGGCAGGGTCACGAAATAGACCGTCGGATGATTGGCTCCTGCCTGAAGCGTTTTGGGAATGGTAACCTCCTGCCACTCCTCCGTCAGCGGAAGCGGCGCAAGCCGGGTCCATCCATTGGTCGCCTGAATCATCGGCCCCACGGTTCCTTTCCCGCGGAGCTTCACCTTAACCACGAGCAGCCGGTTGCCCTCAACGCTGCCAAGCGGAATGCGGACACCCTCCAGCGCTTTTTGTCCGGGCAGCGTAGCGCGGAGAAAAGAGCTCCCGCCATCCGAGACGGACTCCAGCAGCTCATTGCCCTGATAAGCCGCAGCGTTTCCGGTATCATTTGCAAACGTCTGAGTGGAAATCACCTCACTTGCGGTGGCGTACAACATCGGAGTCAGGAGGAGCGTTAGAAGAGGAATGGCAAATCTCATGGGAGGCAGTTGAAAGAGTAGCAAAGGGGAATTAAAACTCAGGTTATTCAAAGCCGAGGAAATGTCAACTATGTTTTGCCTATTTCTCGTTTGGAAATGACACTCTTTTCTTATTCCTCGTGACTCTTCTTGGAATATAGCCCTTCTGGTGGGCAGTCCAGCGATTCTGCATAGTCAAAAGATTGTCAATTTTCCTTGCCCGATCATTAAAGGGTGGTTAGATTCTTCAACGATGCAAGTTTACACCAAGAGTTTGCGCCCTTCCGAGCGAACCGAGATTTTTCTTGAGGAATACCTCGCGCAGCATCAGCACTTGCCGGGAGATCGCCTTCCCAGCCCGAGAAAGATCGCGACCGAGCTGGGCGTGAGCGAAAGCACCGTGCGCGGCGTCGTGCGGCGCTGGCTGAAGGATGGCAGACTGCGTTCCCGGCAGGGGAGCGGAATTTTCATCTGCAAGCCGGTCGTGCGGGACGCCGAGCCGGTGCGCATTGGAGCAAACATCCGCAATCAGCCGAGCGAAGGTTTCGGGCAGTGGGGAGACCTCATCTATATGCACGCGCTGGAGACCGTTCTCGAAATGGGGCCGCGCGGGCTGTTCACCTCGCTTTATTCAGCCCGGGATGACGTCAATCTCCTGAGCAACGAAGAAGTCGACCGGCGCTGCCGCAATCTCGACGCCCTCATCATCAACCAGACCGATCCGCACGCGCCCGTTCTGGAGCAGCATTGCCGCCAGCACGGCAAACCCTTCGTGTACCTCAACCCTCCGGCGAGCGACTCCGTGAGCAACTTCGCCTCGCTGGATCACTATACCGCCTTTTACAACCTCGCCCGCGCCTTTCGGGAGGCGGGGCGCAGCCGGATTGTCCTTCTCATTTACCCGCGGCTGGAGCGCTCCGTCGCCGTGCGCCAGCGGCTCTCTGGGATGATCAACGGCATCGGCGAAATGATCGGCAACCCGGTCGAATTTCGCGTATTGCTCTGCCCTGGCGTCGAGCCATCGCATGCGGTAGGCGAGATGGAGAAGCTGCTGGCAAGCGGGTTCAGGCCCGACGCCGTGCTCTCGGCCGGAGACGGGCTGACCCTCGGCGCGCTCGGAGTGATCGAAGCCGCGGGGCTCTCCGTGCCTGAAGACGTCAGCTTCGTAGCGGGAGCGGGGTTTAACTCCACGGTCACCGAGCGCGGATTGACCACCTTTGTACACCCGCTTCCCGAGCTTGGGCGCAGCCTCGTTAACATGCTTTTAACTATGTTGGAGCAGCAGCTCGTCGAGCTTCCCGGCCGCTACCTGCCCATCCCATTGAGAATTGGCGAGAGCACCCGCCCGGGGGAATCCGCGTTGCTCAAAGAAATGTTCGGCAAACTGATCCTTCCTTCGTCATGAGCCGCAAAGCGTTCATGAAATTCAAAGCCGTAGTGCGCCACGGCGGGGAGGGGAGCCGCGTGGTCGTCAGCGGTTATCTTGGCCCTCAGGAATTTTCCGCCGGCTTGGGCAGCCAGCCCGTTCCCGTTTCCATCTTCCGGAAGGAAATCGCCGATTTTCGCTTTAACGATCACTACCGGGAGTACTTCGATGGTCTGGATCGCTCCGGAGCCGGGGAGATCTTCTCCGGCGAGCTTCCCGCCATCAACCGGCGAAAGGTGGAGTTTGCCGACCCCGCTCCGCCGGGGCGTACCTATGCTTATTGGATCGGACTGAGCGGAGCCGAAACGCCTCCGACCGGACCGGCTGTGGTCCGTGTCCGCGATCCTCGCGTCTGGTGGCCCTACCACGACGTCAGGCGCCGTCTTGAGGAGCTGGCCGAGCGCCATCCGCATTTCGTCTCCCTGGAGAGCTGCGGTATGACCGTCCGGGGGCGCGACATCCCCATGCTTCGAGTTGGAAACCGCCAGCGATGCATCGCGCTGATCGGTGCTCTTCACGCCGGTGAATCCGGTCCCGAGCTATTGATCCCCGCCGTGGAGCAGCTATTGAGCGAGGACGAAAGCCTTCTGAAGCGGGTCGGCGTCCTCCTGCTGCCCGAGGTCAATATCGACGAACGCGAGCGACAGGTGGAGGGCGAGCCCGAGTACCTGCGAACAAACGCAAACGGCGTCGATCTGAACCGGAATTTCCCCGCAGGCTGGGAGGAGATCGACGAAAGCTATGGGCTCATCTCCTCCGATCCCGACGCAGTGACCTATCGCGGCAGCGCACCCGCCTCGGAGCGGGAGACGCGCGCCGTGATCAGCCTGATCCGCGCCGCCCGTCCGGCGGCCATCTTCACCACGCATTGCCTCGCCGGAATCTGCTCCCCCGTTTTTCTGACCGCCCGCAACGCCGCCGACGACCCGGCCTACCATGCGGAATGCCTCCGCTGGCTTGCGCCCTATACGCAAGGGTACTACAACGATCCGGGGCGTCCCGTCGTCCTGAAGTATGCCTGTAGTGCCGGGAGCCTCCCGCGATGGGCGTATGAGAACGGGCAGATCCCCGCGTTTGACCTCGAATGGGATGGCGACGATGCCACCCGCCCCTGCCTCCACGATGGAACCACTCCCGGGATGATCGCCCGGTGCGCACAACAACACTACCGGGGCCTCCGCCAACTGCTCGAAATAGCCGCCGCCGGGTGATCCCCCGCGCGGCTGCTTTCCATCGGGCGGCTACTCGCCGTCAGCCGGGGTCGCGGAAGGGGCCGGAGCAGCCTCCGCTTTGTCCGGTTCGGCTTTCGCGGGAACGCGCTGCTGGAGCAGTTGGAGCTCCTGACGGGCCTGAAAGGCGAAAGTGCTCTCGGGATAGCGGGTCGTCAGATCCTGATAAATACGGGCGGCCGCCTGAGCATCGCCCTTGGCATTGAGCAGACGTCCCTGCGCGGAGAGAGCGTAAGCGGCAGCGCTCTCCTGCGGGAACTTCGTTACGATCTCCTGATAGAGGCTCAGCGCTTCGTCGGTTTTCCCCTGAAGCTCCACCGTGGTCGCAAGGCTGGTCCATGCTCCGGCGAGCAAGGGATAGGCAGGCTCCTTGCCGATGAACTCCCGCAGGAGCGCAATGGCTTCGTCATACTTGCCTTCGCTGCGGAAAGTATCAGCCAACTTCAGCGTGGCGTTCCCCGCGGCGCTCGTCCCGGGGAACTCGTGGGCAACGGCCTGAAGCGCGGCAGTATCGCCCGCTTCCGCATAGGCGGCCTGCGAGGCAGTCAGCTTCGCCTGCTTCTGAAATTCGTAGATACCCCATCCGCCAATCGCGAGGATGATGATCGTGCCGTATCCGATGATTTTGGTTTTGTGCGTCTCCCAAAAATCGTCGGTGTCAAAAAAGTCCGGGGAAACGGGATCGGTAGCCATAAGCGCGGTAAATTCTCAAAGGGCGAAGCAAAGCTCAAACGAAAACTGCGTTTTTCTCTCCCACGGGGCTCAGCTCTGTCCCGTGCCCCAGCGGCGGTGCAGGAGGCGTTCCCACGGAGAGAAGAGGATTTTATCGGCCAGCAGTCCGATGACGACGATCAGGATCATCACGGCGATCACCTGATCCATGGCCAGCAGATTGCGTCCGTAGTCGAGAAGCTGCCCAAGGCCAAACCCCGTGAGGATCGTCACATAAAGCTCCGCCGCCATCAGCGAGCGCCACGCAAAGGCCCAGCCCTGCTTCATGCCGCTGACCACAAACGGAGCGCAGGCCGGAAGCGTCACGTGCACGAGCGTATAGAACTTCCCGGCCCCCATCGTGCGGGCGGCGCGGTTATAGATCGGCGGAACGTTCCGCACGCCATTGTCCGTCGCGATAATCACCGACCAGACCGTCCCCATCACCACGACGAAGAACATCGCCGCTTCCGTCTGCCCGAAGCCGAGAATCGCCAGCGGCACCCAGCAAACGCTCGGCAGCGTCTGGAGCCCCAGCGCCAGAACCCCCAGCGTATCCTCCATCAGCTTGAAGCGCGCTACCAGCATCCCCAGCGGCAGCCCGATGAGAAGGCCCATGAAGTAGCCCGTCAGCAGGCGGCGGGTCGTCACCCAGGCGGCTTGCAGCAGCGATCCGTCTTTAATCGAAGCGATAAAGTACTCCAGCACCGCCGCAGGCAGCGGGATCACAAAATTCTCCGGGCGCGCGGCAATCAGATGCCAGATGACAATCAGTACAGCAAAGAAGAGGCAGGACGTAAGGAAGCGTTTCATAGGCGGCAGAAGTGTCGCGGATGGGAAAAAAAGATAAACAGAGCAGGTGGATCAATCAGCCTCGGCAGCGTTGATATGCCCTTTCAGTGCGCGGGTGATCGTCGTGGCGTAGCCAGCCAGCTCCACGCTATTGATGTCGCGGGGCCGGGGGAGATCGATGGAGAACTCCTCGCGGATGCGGCCCGGGTGAGGGGAGAACAGGACGACCCGGTTCCCGAGGCAGACCGCCTCGCGGACGTTGTGCGTCACAAAAATGATCGTTTTCTTCCGCTCATGCCAGATCTTCTGGATATCGCCGTAGAGCTGTTCGCGGGTCAGCGCATCGAGCGCGGCAAACGGCTCATCCATCAGCAGAACGCGCGGATTCGGCGCCAGCGCCCGGGCCAGCGCCACGCGCTGCTTCATCCCGCCGGAAAGCTCGTGCACATTCGCCTTTGCAAACTTCTCCAGCCCCACCAGCTTCAGGTAGAAACGGGCCACCTCCCGGCGCTCGTGATTGTTCAGATTCGGCTTCAGCTTCAGGCCGAAAAGGACATTGCCCAGCACATCCAGCCACGGGAAAAGCGCCGACTCCTGAAACATCACCATCCGGTCGCGCCCCGGGCCTTCGATCGGTGCGCCATCCATGAGGGCCTCGCCGTCATCGGGGCGCTCCAGCCCCGCGATGATATTGAGCAGCGTGGACTTGCCGCAGCCCGACGGGCCCACAAAGCAGATAAAGTCGCCTTCCTCGACATTAAGCGAAATCTTGTCGAGGGCCTGCACTTCGCCGCGGCTGGTGCGAAACCACTTGGAAACGTTATTGATCGAGAGCTTGGCTGGCGCTGCGGCCTCGAGTTCCTGAGAAAGTGTCATGCGGGAGAGATGGGTGAAAAGAAAACGGTGCGGAAAAGGACTACGGGCGGGGCGCGGCTTCGCTGGAAGGGACCAGCTCGCTGAGCGGCGGGACGCGACGGAGAAATCCGGCTTCCTGCGCGTTTCGGACAAAGGCTTCCAGATTGGCGATATTGATCGTATTGGTCACCACCATGCGCGTCCACGCTTCGGCGATGAGATCAGCGGCGATGCGGGTACGGGTCAGCTCGGAGAGTTCGTCTACCACCCGCCGCTGTGCCTCCTCCGGGTGGGCGTTGATCCAGTCGGTCAGCTCGCGGTGCGCCTGTACGACCTTTTCCGTCAGCTCAGGGTTCGCCTCGCGGAAGCGGGAGCTGGCGACCAGCACCGTCGTTACCACCTCGCGATCCTCAATCAGGATACGCCCGTCGGCATCCCGCAGCAGCCGGGAGACCCACGGCTCCACCGTCCACACCCCGTCCACCCGCCCCG
>JBEBWR010000087.1:0-11843 GCA_040392045.1 Chthoniobacter flavus
CCGGCGCGGCATCGGACTCAGTAATATCCGCCAGCGGCTTCGCCTGCTCTACAGCGACCGCGCCGACTTCCTTCGGGAGAGCGCTGACGGGTGGGTACGGATCACGCTCCGAATCCCCGCTCTTCCCGCTGACCCCACCGCTATTTCCTGATCTTCATGCGCTGCCTGATTCTCGATGACGAAGCCTTGGCCCGGAAGGAGATGAGGGTACTCCTCGCGGCGCATCCGTGGCTTGCTGTCGTGGGCGAAGCGGAGGAAGCGGACGAGGCGCTCGCGCTTTACCAACAGCATCTCCCGGAGGTGGTGTTCGTCGACGTAGAGCTGCAAGGGGAGTCGGGCTTTGACTTTCTGGCGCGAATGGAGCCGCCCGCGCCGTGGGTGATCCTCGTGACCGCTCATGACAACTATGCCGTGCGGGGGTTTGAGCACCATGTGTTCGATTACCTGCTCAAGCCGGTCTGCCCGGAGCGGCTGGCAGAAGCGCTTTCCCGGATCGACCTGCAGGCCCCCGGGGATCATTCGCCGGTGGTAGTGTTCAAGACCGGCTCGGTCTATCGGCAGGTGGAATGGAGCCGTATTACCCACATCGTCGCCGAGGGGAACTACACCCGCCTCTTGCTGCGCGATGAAGCTTCGGTGCTCGTCCTTAAACCGCTCAAGGAGTGGATTGCGGAGATGCCCCGCGCCGATTTCTGCCAGATTCACCGGACGGCGCTGGTCGCGCTCTCCGCGATCCAGGAAGTGCGCATAGTCCGACGGGGACGGAGGGAACTGGAGCTGACGGATGGAAGCACCTTCCCCATTGGCCCGAGCCACTGGCTCCACCTCAAGGAATGCTTCACCACGGAGACGTAGCTTTTCATCAGCTTTTTGTAGGCGTTCATCATATTGCGTTTGAACGACTTCACTCTGCGTTCGCATATACACACCTATGCAAACGCAACGGCCCTTTCTTCAGGACGTCCTCGCGACGGCTCTCGGCTCCCTCCCCTTCGCCGTTTTCTTTGCGGTCTCCCTCCCGCTCTCCGCCCAGACTCCGCTGCCTCCGCCGGATGTCTACGACCCTTCGCTTCAGGCGATTCCCATTGTCTTTTCCAACATCACAAACGAACGGGAAGATAGCGATATCTGGATCAACCTCGTGGGCGGCGGGCTGCCGACCAGCGCGGCGGACGCGAAGATTTTTGATCCGAACGGCGTGATCGGGTACTACTATGATACAAACGGCATAGCCCAATCGCTAACCACCAATAGCTCTCTCAAGCTCGCCGATCTCTCCGGGGGCAGCAACGCTCAAACCGCGATCTACCTTTACGGCTGGACCTCGGGTCGACTCTACATCAGCTATGACAGTAGGCTCTCCAGCCTCAGCCCGACGTATACCCCCACGGGCGGCCCCTACAATGGATGGCAGCCCGGTCCGACGACGGAAACCATGGACCCCAACTTTCAGGTCCGCCATCAGTCAGTGGAGCTTTCGGTCATTCCCCAGCACAACGAGACAAAAACGGCGTTCACCGACGTGAACGAAATCTGGACAAATACCACCTATATCGACTACACCGCCATTTCTCTAGGGATGCAGGCGCACGACTCGAGCGCGACTCACCCGACGCAGTGGAGCAAGACCACGCAGGAGATGACCGAGGCGGTCGCCATTGCGCGTCCGCAGAGCGGCTATACGCCCAATACCAATATCCTTACGGTAGGCTATTACAAGCAGGAGGGCGATAGCTATGTCACCTCGCCCACTCCGCAGGAAGGCTATTCCCCGATCCTGCAACTTCCCGGAGAGGAAGCCTCATCGGACCCCAATCACTACAAAAACCCCGTCACCTTCCTACCTCCGAACGGTCCGCTCCCGAGCCCGAACTTCCTGCGCGTTACCGGCCCTGGGCTCATCGGTACGATTGGCAGCGCCGGCGGGCCCACCGCCGTCTATCACGACTGGAGCGCTTACCTCACCGCTCTGGCACCCGGAGGCGACCTCAACCTTGACAAAAAGCTGACGACGAAGCTGGCAGGGACTTACGGAGATGTCGGCGGCCCCATCGGATACGATCTCAACGCCACCTTTTCGGCGGGCACAACCACCATCGGCGGCGTCTCCTATACCGGCTACGTCAAGATGGAGGGGGAAATCGATGGTAATCAGGTCAAGATCGTCATCCCCTACGCCGAACTGCAAAAAAGCGAAGGGATCTACGGCGCAAACCCGCATTATTCGATTAACGACGGCTCAATGCAGCCCCCGCTAAACGACGTTTACACGTGGATCGTGGGCGACCTCGTCGCGGGACTCAACCTCGGTCTCGTCGGGAGCCAGGTGGAGGTCACTCTCAACGGCGTTGACGGCAAGATCGGCGTGTTTACCTCCAGCGAGTGGTGGGAAATCGCCAATCTCAACGACGGTCAATACCAGTTCGACGGAGCGCAGCCCGGGAACGACGAGTTCTACAACCCCTACTCTGCCGCCTTGCGTCATGTCACCTCAGGCTACAACTTTGCCTACACCGACCGCCTCGGCGACAGTCTCACTTCCTTCATCCTCAATCCGCAAGGCGCTGGTGCCTATACCGACGCCTGGCTGGAGATCATGATCCAGCCCGACTTCATCCCCGAGCCTTCCAGCTTGGCGCTCCTGCTCGGCGGCGCGGGCGGCTGGCTGCTATTCCATAAGCGGCGGAGGAAAAGCTGTCAGGATTGATGCAATAGCGGCTCGCTGTGCGGACGATGGAGATGCGATAGCATCATGGCACCCGCGCTGTCGGAAGCCCGTCGCGCCAGAACCCTTGCACAAGAAGGGAACGCGGCTCGGCGGGAACGCCCAGTTCTCCGCGTTCCAGCCGACTGGTTACCAGATCGACCGCCGCTGTGGCTTCCGCGTTCAGATTCTGCACCACGCCCATCTCCGTCGATGTTTGCGGGGTATCCAGCGAGATCACCTGGATGGGGTGGGGCATCTCTTCGGAGCACTCTTCCAGCGCGGCTTTAGCCATCCGGAATTCTCCGCGTGACGCGGTGATCAGCGCGTCGGGGCGCTTCTCGCGCATCCAGTCGATCAGGCTTTCGCCCGGAATGCCGGAGGTGCGCAGCGGCGGCAGGGTTTGCCGGGGGTGATCGAGCCGCCATGCGAGATAGGCTCCGAGGGAGAGATGATTCACGCGGGCGTCGGTCTGGAGCGAAAGGGTGAAGCCGATCCTGCGGAAGCCACGCTGCGAGAGCTGCGTGAGCGCGAGTTGCATCATGGAGTAGTAGTCGACCGCGACGTTATCGAGACGCGGAGAGAGCAACGTCTGGCCAAGCGCTATGGCGGCCAGCTCGGAGAAGTCCAGAGCGAGATGTCGTGAATCCTGCGGCAGTGGGCAGACGATGGCCCCGCGAATCCCGCGCGAAAGAAGGATTTTCTTCATCCGCTCGGGGCTGACGCCCGGCTCTCTCAGCCAGAAAGGCGCGATGCGGTAGCCGAGTTCCTCCGCCCGTCGCTCCATCGCTTCGAGGACGGTACGGTAGTTCTGATAGTTTCGCCATTCATCGCGGGTGCGAAAGGAGGTTAGAAATGCAAGGGTTCCTTCATCTTTGATCCGGCCCCGCTTCTTCCGCTGGGCCATGAGCGCGGAAACGAGCGGATTGCGGCGGTAGCCGAGGTCACTAGCGATCTTGAGGATGCGCTCCCGCGTGGCGGCGGGAATGCTGTGATGATGACGCAACGCCAGCGACACGGTGGTCTGATGGACTCCGGCGACAGCGGCGACGTCCTTCATGGTGGGGGAGTGGGACATACGTCAGTCAGGCAAGCCTTACGGATTACTCATCGATAAGAGTAGCGAGGTCGTTGTCATCGGCAAGCTTTACTGCGACCTTTGGAGCGTGCCATGAAGTTTTCCCCGTATATCACTGAGCCCGCCCGCCATACTCCGATTGTGGACTCCTTTGACGTCATGGTCTGCGGGGCCGGGCCCGCGGGGGTTTGCGCCGCGTTGGCCGCTGCGAGAGGAGGAGCGCGTACGGCGCTGCTGGAGGTTCATGGCGCGTTGGGAGGCGTCTGGACCAGCGGGCTGCTCTCCTATGTCCTTGATGCTGACAAGCAGGAGGGGCTGCTGCCGGAGATCGTCTCCCGACTCAAGGAGCGGGAAGCGCATCGCCCGCGCATCCTTCACGACTTTACCTTTGACCCCGAGCAGATGAAGCTGGTGCTGGAGGAGCTCTGCGCCGCGTCCGGCGTCCACGTCCGGCTGCATACGCGCGTGGTGGCGGCGCAGGTGGATCATGACCGGCGTCTGCGGGAGGTGGTCACGGAATCGAAGACAGGGCGGGAAGCCTGGCGAGCTTCAGTCTTTATCGATTGCACAGGCGACGGCGACCTCGCCGCCTATGCGGGATGCGGCTATGACTATGGCAATGAGCCGGATGGCAAAGGTCAGCCGATGAGCCTGCTGGCGCTGGTCTCAGGCATCGACGTGACCGCGGCAAAGCGTTTCTATGATGGCCGCGCGGCGGAGCGCCGGAAGCATCTTTATCAGGAAATTATGGAGGCGGGCGTCGAGCCGAGCTACAGCTCCCCGGGGCTTTTTCATATCCGCGAAGATCTCTTTGCCTTCATGGCGCATCATCACTACGGCAGCCGCCCGGACGACGCGCAAGGGCTCACGGAAGCGACGATCAACGGCCGCCGCGAGATTGACCGGATCGTGCGCGCGCTTCGCCGTACGGAAAAAATGGAATGGAAGAATCTGCGCGTGATCGCTACGGCAGAGCAGATCGGCATCCGCGAGGGAAGAAGGATTCACGGGATGGAAACAGTCACGGCGAATGACCTGATCGAAGGCCGCGCTCGCGCGAACTCGGTCTGTCAGGCCACTTTCGGGATGGATGTGCATTCGCCCAACCCCGCGGTTGCCAAGGACTTCGATTTTTCCAAGCGCAAGCCGGTCAAGCCGTACGACATCCCCTACGGCGCGCTGGTCGCCCGGGACATACGGGGCCTGATGATGGCAGGGCGCTGTATCAGCGGCGATTTTCTGGCGCACTCAAGCTACCGGGTGACAGGAAACGCCGTCGTCCTTGGAGAATCGGCGGGACGCGCCGCCGCAAAATGCGTGGCGGAGGGGCTGCTGCCGCATGAACTTCATCTCCCTGCGCTTTGCTGACCCCCCTTTCCCCGCCATGATACTCCCCCCCAGAGTGATCCGACTTCTTCACCACCGGCGATCCGGCTTCAGCCTCACCGAGCTGCTCATCGTCGTGGCGCTCATCGCGGTCGTGAGCGCTCTGGCGTTCCCGATCTTTTCTCACGCCCGGGCAAAAAGTCGCGCGGCTACCTGCATCAATCACCTGAGAGCGACGGGGATCGCCTTTCAGGTCTATATCAACGACTGCGGACAGCAGATTGTCACCCGGCGGGGCGGCAGCAGCCGGACGGGGGGCGACCTCTGGCCTGCGGAGCTTTCCGGACGCGGCTACCTGAGCGAACCACAGCGAAGCGACGGCTACCGCAGTATGACCGGAGACGACCCGAAGCTGCTGACCTGCCCGGCGGGCAGCCTTCCGGCGAACTACAGTCTGACGAACTGGTCATGGTACACCTACGGCCTCAATCTCTTCACGCCGGGCAGCAAGAGTGTGGAGGTCGGCAAAACCCAGCTCTCCATCCGAAAGATCTCCTCCATTGCGGAGCCATCAAAGTTCGTTCTGCTCGCCGACAGCGCCTCTGGAGCCAACAACCAGCAATACTTCCGGATCAGCGAAGGGAACGCCGGGATCGCGCTGCGACACGGCAATCGCGGTCATGCCCTCTTCCTCGACGGGCATATCGAAGCCTTAACCCGGCAGGACGCGGAAAGACTAGGCTTCCCCTCTATCTATGACAACCTCCAATAAATCGCTGATGCTGGCCTTTGCGGCGCTGCTTGCCTGTGGCGCGCTTTCCGCCGTCCGGGCGGAGCGCAGTCTGCAAGAGGCGTTCGCGAAGAGCGCCCCTTCGGAGACAGTTCCCTTCGGATGGGTAGCCACACATCCGGACCATGTCGGAGTCCGCAAGCTGGCGAATACGCCTTACCTGCGGATCTGGTACACTTCCGCAGGCGGCGGAAGCTCCGCCGTCTACTTCGTCGCTACCCATGAGGGAATCGCCGAAGGCGGAAAGCTGGCGAACTTTCGGGGCGACGTCATCCTCCGCACCGGCGGCGCGCGACCGCCCGCCGATACCACGCTGCGCGGCGTGGTGATCCGGGCGCAGACCACCGACCTCTCCGCTCCCGCTGCGCGCCCCTTCTGGGGTTACTCCATTGGCGTGATCGCTACCGGAGATCGCCGGGGACTTTACCTTTTTGAGAACCCGACCGGGACAAACAGCAAAGGCTTCGGCACGGAGCTGGCGCAGGCCCCGCTTGGTGAAGAACTCATTCTCAATACCGACTATACGCTGCGCTTTGAAGCCAACGGGCCGCACCTCCGCGCCTCCCTTGACGATCAGAACGGCAAAACGCTCGCGACGATCTCCTACGATCAGGCCGCCGAGGTCACCGGCGTCTTCGGACTGCGCGCGGCGCATTCGAACATGAATCAGAACACCTACTTCCGAAACCTCACCGTCACTCCTCTCAACCCGTGAAAGCATCCACCCTCGCCCTCGCACTGGGGCTGGCAGGCCTTACGCAACTGTCCGCCGCAACCGTCATCACCGAAAGCTTCTCCACCGCCGGACCCGGAAGTACGGTACCGGTAGACTGGTACGCTACCCATAGCGCGGGGACGGAGATTGTCAGCCTCGCCGGAACCAACTACCTGCGCATCCTCCGGAACAGCCCCGCGGGCGGCAGCTCTGCGGTCTACTACACCGGAAGCCAAGGAGAGGTTTCGAACGGCTGGTTCAGCGATTTCGACGCCTCCGTGATCCTCCGGATGGGAGGGAATACGCCCCAGAATCAAACCCTTCGCGGCTTTGTCTTCCGCACGCAGACAATGGATCGCGAGGCGTCAGGAAGCGCGGAGTTCTGGGGCTACTCGGCGGGGTTCATCGGTTACGGGGAAGATCGCGGACTCTACCTTCATCTGAACCCGACCGGCGTCTCCTCCTCCACGTACGGAACGCAACTGGCCTTCATCGCTTTTGATCAGGATCTGGTCGTCAATACCCAATACTCGTTGAGAATTTCCGCAGAGGGAAAGGAAATTGCGGTATCGCTCTGGACGCTGGATGGCAGCACGGAGATCGCTTCCATCTCCTACTCCGACGCGGTTGAAACCGGCGGCTACTTCGGGTTACGCTCGGCGAATATCAACTCCGTCTCCAACACCAGCTTCCGCGATCTTGTCATTGAGGTCCACGCCATCCCCGAGCCCGCCGGGCTGGGGCTGACCGCCGTGGGGGCGCTCTCCCTCTTTGCCGTCTGCCGCCGTTACCGGAAAGGAGCCAAACAAGCAGCATGAATTTCCCCGGTCATCTCATTTCGGCCTTGCTGGCCATCGGATCGCTACCCGCGATGGGCGCAGCAGGGAGTCAGGAACTGGCACGAGGAGCAACCGTGACGATGGCCCCGCTCCCCGCCAGCGCGAAGCATGGCGGCGCCGAGCGCGTCGCCGCCGCGCTCACCGACGGCAAGATCTCCACTCAGCCAAAGTCATTCCTCTGGAAAGACCCCTCCGCCGCCTTCTGGAAATATAGCGGACGGGTCAGCCTCGCCGTTGATCTCGGAAAGATGAGCGAGATCGACGAGATCACGATCCGTCTTCTCGGCGGCTCTTATGAATGGGGAGGTCAGGGAAAAGGCTTTCCGATCGAAGTGGAAGCTTTTGTAAGCGATAACGGCGAGGACTACCGGAAGGTAGCGACTTTCTCCCGGTGGAACGAAGGCGACGCGGAAAAATACGCCATTCCCGCAGACAGGGGGGAAGCGTGGGTGCATCCTCTGAGCTTTCGCGGGCTGGGCGTCAAAGGCCGCTGGGTGGGGCTACGGATCTACACCACGGGGCTGAGCGCGACGGATGAGATCTCCGTCAAAGGCCGCCCGCTGGTCAACGCCGATCCTTCGCCCGCCACGGAGAAGGCTCTGTCGGACTTCACGGTACATCACCCGCAATTCACCTTTCACAAGCCGACCCTTCATCTGGCGACAAACGCCGCGCTTCCCGTACCCCTAGGGATGATGGTGCCGCCGGATGCCCGACATGGCTCGGCGACCTTTGAGATCACCCTACCCAAAGGGGTCACGCTCAAAGGCGCCACCTTCGGCATGCAGGAACTGAAGCACGCCGAAGCAACCACGCTGGAGGACGGCAGGACGCGCTATCAATGGATCGCGCGACGGGAAGTCAGCAATCCCCGGTGGAGCAACCGCAAGAACTTCGCACGGCTCTACCTGCAAGCCGACGGATGGAGCGACCGGGAAGAAGGAGAACTCACCTATCGCTTCAGTCACGACTCCGGATGGCAGAGCGGCGAACGCTCTCTTCCCATCAAAGCGCATAAACTCCTTCCCGCCCCTCCGTTCAGGAAGCTGATGGCAGGGCTGGGCTGGTGGTACACGCATGAGAATCAGTCATGGCCGGACGTCCTCCAGCAGTTCAAAGCCGTGGGGCTGAACACCGTTTCCTTCACCACGGTCAACTCGGACCCGGCGGTGCTCACGCCCGACTACCCGAGCGCCAAGTGGACCATCGAAGCCCGCAAGGAGGGCTTTAAGATCGCTCTGATCGACAGCACGATTCACCGCCTGATCGTGCGCCACGCCAAGGACCCGGAGATCTTCTGCCAGTTCGCAGATGGCACGCATGGGGGCACGTTCTGCCCGAGCTATCGCGGCCCCTTCTGGAAAGAGGAAGTGGAACGCTACGCCTCGCTGGTCCGGGTGCTCGCCCCGGAGTTCATCAGTCAGGATATCGAGATCTATACCATGGCGGACCGCGTGGACTTTGACTTCAGCGATCAGCCGGAGGACAAGCGCCGCTGCGTACGCTGCAAGGAGGACTTTGAGGCCTCCGGCATCAGTAATCCCAAGGCATGGCGCATCGAAAAGGGCGTGGAGATGTATGGCGAACTGGCACGGGCCGCGCGACAAGCCGCAGCCGAAGCGGAAGGCCCCCCTTTTCAGGGCAGCGGATATAACTTCCGCCCCGGACAGACCTATCAGGACGTCTGGAACTATAACCGGCTATCGGAAATCGGCGCGCTCGATCACAGCCAGATCTCCAGCTACAACACCATGTATCCGCGCCATCTGGGCCTGATCGGCGATCGCATCCGCAAAGACCGGCAGGAGGCAAACGGCGACAAGGTGATCCCGTGGCTCACTCCCGGCGATGCAGGCCCCTACTCCGGCGAAACCTTTCAATGGATGACGCTGGAAGCGTTCGTGAACGGCTCGGTCGGCATCTGGTTCTGGTCCAACCGCCACTGGGATTCCGAAAGCCTCATCGCCTACAACCGCGTGATCCACGCTCTCGGCCCGGTGGAAGAAGTGATCGCCTCGGGTCGGCTCTCCGATGCGTCAGTCAGCGGCAAAGGCCGCGTCAGCGCCATGACCCACGAAGGACAAACCGTCGCGCTGGTCGCAGACTACGAAGACGAGACCAAGGGAAGCGTCACCGTCCAAATCAAGGTCGACACCGCCTCCCACGTCGTCGATCTGCTTTCCGGGAAAAGCCTGAACCTCTCGCTGGCCCCCGGCCCCAACCGGTTCACCGTCCCGCTGGAAGGCGAAAGCGCAAGATTGCTGCTGATCGAACCGATCAACCGTGATTCGGCGAACCGGAACTGAACGGAGAAGGTTGTGCGAGCTTCACGACTTCGGCAGCTCGCACAGCTCTACCGATCCGCCGTGCAGCACCGTCGGGTGCAGCTTCAGCAGATCAAGGAGCGCCTGCTTGTCGTCAGTATCAAACCGCATATAGCCGACGATATGATCGGTCGGCTTGGCGGACTGGAGATCGCCGATCACCTCCCGCCGCCCGACCTCGCTGCCTCCGCTGAAAAACCCGCTCTGTCGCGCGGCGATGAAAAACGCCTCCCACTCTGCGGGGGTGGTGTCGCTCGTGAGGTTGCCATGGATGAGGAGGAGATATTGGGTCATAAGCGATTGCAGGATTATGGCAGCAGATGCGGGTTCCAGACGATCTCCCAGACGTGCCCATCCGGGTCTTGAAAGTATCCGGCGTAGCCGCCCCAGAAGGTGTCCTGCGCGGTCTTGAGGATCGTGGCCCCGGCGGCGGTGGCTTCCATCATGAGGGTATCCACCTCGGCCTTTGATGCGACATTATGACCCAGCGTCATCTCCGTGGCGCTGGCGGGGGCAAGCGGTAGCCCCGTATCATGCGCGATACTCTTCCGGGGCCAGAGGGCGAGGCGTAATCCCGCTTGAAGCTGGATAAAAACCACCGAGCCATACTCAAACTCCTGCCCGATGATCCCCTCCGTCGGGAAACCCAGCCCGTCGCGATAAAAGCGGAGCGAACGCTCAAGATTGTCTACACCGAGCGTCAAGACTGTGAGTCGGGGGTCCATCATGGCGTCCATCGTATCGTCATCGCCTGCACCGGTCAAACCCGGCATTCCCGGAAAAGGATTCCTATATTTACTGCGTCTTCCCTCCAACGACCGCCTCAAACACGCTGGACAGGATTCGTTTCCGCATCTCAAAGAAAGCATTATCAATCGACGCGCTCAGCATGCTTTTAAGAACAAGGCAAGAAAGGGTGATTCCCACCAGAATCGCACCCAGTATTAAGAGGGGCCTTTTAGATGATTGGTATCGACTCATCATGCATCACTCCCTGTCTTTTTCTGTTCGCTGAACAGCGATAGAGACCGCAAAACCCATCGAGGCCAACAAGGCGATGTCCTCGGCATCCAGTTCGAAAGCCTCCGCCGAAGTACCGGGTCCTACAGCGGCAACAATATTCAGATAGTGTCCCTCAATCCCCGGCAGTTGCAGAAGTGTTTCAAATTCAGTCTGATGGGTTCTCAGGTAATCCAGGGCCTCTGTCACGGCGTCCAGTGGATAAGATCCTTCGCGCCAGTCAGTGAACTCCACCGCCCGCATATCACGTCTGGCTGAAGGGCCTTCCGTCTTCCTCGTCCCGATTCGGCAGGGCCGGATCGTTGAGCGGCGGAAGAAATCCGCAAACACAACATCCTCTCCGACGATAACGATTTCCCATCCGGTTCTCATATCCCGTTCAGCGCGACCATGGCTCCCGTTCAGAATATCGGATCGCGGGGATGGCTTCAAGGTCATCCATGCGGATCGTCCGGGCAGGTTTGTCCGGCCTACAGGCCCTTCCGCGACGCCTTTTCCGCTTCCGGAGCGAACGCTCAGGATCACGGGGCTGACCGGTCAGCGGGAGGCAGGATGACACTCGGACAAAACGGATGGTTTATCTCTGTCAAACTCAGTCCAGAGCCGGAAAAAACAGCCCTCCCGAGGATTTTTTAAGGGGCTCTTGCCATGAGGGAACCGAGTGGTTACAAATATCAGCGCCGCTCATGTTTTCCGGATTTTTACACCCTTTCCGGCAGGCGGCCAGATCCTTTCAACCATGAACATCCACGAATACCAGGCACGGGAGCTATTCGAAAAATTCGGCGTAGCGACCCCTCCGGGCAAAGTCGCCAGCACCCCCGAAGAAGCAGAAGCCGTCGCCGCCAGCCTTGGCACAGACCAGATTGTTGTGAAAGCCCAGATCCACGCCGGTGGACGCGGCAAAGGCACCTTCAAAAACGGCTTTCAGGGGGGCGTGCACCTCGTCAAGACCCCGGCTGAGGCAAAGGAAGTCGCCTCGAAAATGCTCGGTCAGGTCCTCGTGACGCACCAGACCGGTCCGGAAGGCCGCGAAGTGCAGAAGGT
>JBEBWR010000088.1:0-11809 GCA_040392045.1 Chthoniobacter flavus
CCCAGCAGCAGCGTCCCCACCGCCAGCAGGGGCGAGAGCGATCCGAGGATCATCCCTAGTAATACTGACGCCGTCGTCGCCACTGCTACCGCCGCCATCACCCCCACCGCCCCGCGCAAGAGACTCATAGCCCTTCCTCACCCGCCTCCGCACGGTTCCGGTACCACTGCGCCGCATTCAGCTCCGGCTGACGTCCCGGCAGGTAGGGAGCGAAAGCATCCGCATTCAGGTAGAGCCGCCCCGGGGCCCACTCATTGCGGAGCCGGAAATCAAAGACAAAGTAGGCCTGTCGCAGCGCGCTCTCGACGTCGTCCACCCGCCCCTCTTCCGCAATGATCGCCAGCGCGTCCATCTCCTGCGGCCTCTGTTCGGGTTTCGGGTAAAAGCCGACCCGCGTGAAATCCCCGAGCACCCACGGCAGCGGGTGGTAATCGCCCGAGAAGACATGAATCGGCGCGTGGAGCGTGGTCGGCGTCTCGCGGACCTTCGCCATCAGCGGCCCGGTGAGCAGGGCGAGATCGTTCGTCGTCTGCACATAAACGTAGTCGTGCTTCGGGTCGGTCGGTCGGAAATAGTTCAGCGTGATGGCCTCGCCCAGCGACCGTCCCAGCAGCACCGCGAGCACCGCCGTCACGATCCACCCCTGTCGGCCCCTGCCATAGCGCACCGCCGCTTCGCCAAAGAGGAATGCAAACGGCCAGAGAATCGCGATGATGCACCACGGCGTCTTGTACGGGATCAGCGAGTAGGCCACCAGCACTCCGCACCCCCAGATCGCGATGAAGCGCACCAGCCGGTGCATCCCCGGCAGCAGCGCCGTTGCCGTCAGCGCCGCTCCCGCCAGCAGCGGCGGCTCATGGCGGACCATCAGCTCCAGCCAGTAGTAGAACGGCTTGCTGTGGTCGCCGTCCGTCCCCGTGGCGCCCCAGAAATGAAACGTCTCCACCATCCCCGAGAGCAGCCGGAAATCGCGGAATCCTCCCGAGTAGAAAAAGAGCGTCAGCAGTCCCCCCGTCGCCAGCGCCGCTCCGAGATCGCCGCGTGTCCACCGCTGGCGCGCCGCCCGTTCCCAGCCCGGAGCCGAGGGCGTGATCCACCGCTCAAATGCCAGCAGCGTCAACCACGCCAGCCCGAACGCCACGAAATGCAGGAGGTACGTCTCCTTCGTCAGCACCGCCAGCGTCGCCCCCATCACCATCGCCCAGAGGCCCCGCCGGGTCCCCCGACGCCACAGTTCCGCCGCTCCCCAGAGGAGCAGCACCAGCGCCAGAACGAGCCAGGCCTCATGAATCGCGTAGCGCGAGTAAAAGAGCATCGCCGGGGAGACCGCCAGCGCCGCCGCCGCCCACGCGCAAAGCCGCCAAGGCAGGAACCGCCGGAACTCCAGCACCAGCCAGACCGTCGCCACATTCGCCGCCACCAGCGGCAGCCGCAGCACCTCGATCGAGCGGCCAAAGAGCGTCTGCATTAGAAAGAGCACGTAGAAGTGCAGCGGCCCGTGGTAATTCTCCGGGTCATAGCGGTAGAGCCCCGTCTCGCGGAGGCGATCGACGAAAAAGCCGTTCACCCCTTCGTCAAAATGCGGTGGCTTCATCCCCAGCCAGAACAGCCGCAGCAGCAGCGCCCCGATCAGAATCCCCCAGAAGGCGAACCGCTCCCACGACCTCCCGGAGGGGAGCGACGCGACATCCGACGAAGAAGACTCAGGCATGGCAGCGGGGAACCGTGTCGTGTTTCGGATAATATCTCAAAACTATTTTCGCCCGGAACGCCGCGAATCGAATGGACTCAGGGTTCCCCTCAGCAGTCAAACAGGGGTTTCTCTGCTGGCGTTTGCCGGGCGAGACGCGTTTCCATTATCCACCCATCGGTAAACGCCCCGGTACAACCCTGCATCCGCCGTGTCGATCTCTCATCTCCGCGATTTTTCTCATAAACCGTTCTGGTTTCGTTACGGCGTTGCGATCGGGCTGGTGCTGCTGGGCGTGGGGATGAACCTGCTCGTTGAGCCGCTCCTGCTCGGGCGCGAGTCGCTGCTGCCGTTCATGGCGGCGGTGCTGGTCACGGGTATGCTCGTGGGCGCGCGGCCCGGATTCGTCGCCATGGTGTTGAGCATCGCCAGCGGCTTCTGGTTTCTCGACCACCCGAGCGACGTTCTCCTGAGCGACTACCTCGTCCGCGTCACGCACTTCATCCTCCTGAGCTTCGCCATGCTCTGCCTCGTCTCGCATAACCGCCGGTATCAGAATCGCGAGGCCGAAGCGCTCCGCGAGCTGGAGCAGCGTGAAGAGCAACTGCGCACCGTCATTGAAAAAATCCCCGTCGGCGTTTGGCTTACCGACCAGCACGGCATGACCCTTGCCGTGAACGAAGCCGGTCGCGACCTCTGGGGCGGCGCGCGCTACGTCGGCATGGCCGAAAACCCGCGCTACTACCCCATGAAGCACCCGGACACCGGCGAACTGCTCAAGCTGGAGGAGTACCCCATCTACCGCGCCATCAATGAAGGCCGTAGCGTGCTCGACGAAGTCTACGAGATCGAGTCGTTCCACGGCGACGCCCGGCGGATGCGGATCTCCGTCGTCCCCCTGCGCCTCCGGTGCGGCACGATTTTCGGGACCGTCGTCATCTGCGAGAACGTCACCGAGCAGCTCCGCATCATGGGCGAGCTCCAGCGCGCCAAAGAGCAGGCCGAGTCCGCCAGCATGGCCAAAGACCGTTTCCTCGCCATCCTCAGCCACGAACTGCGCACCCCCCTCACCCCCGTCCTCATGCTCGCCGAGCAGTTGGAGTCGCACAGCGAACTGCCCGAAACTCTCCGCGCCGACGCCGGGCTCATCCGCCGCCATATTAACCTCGAAGCACGGCTCATTGATGACCTGCTCGACCTCACCCGCATTGAGCGGGGCCGCCTCCAGCTCGACCGCCAGCAGCTCGACGTCCACCAGTCGCTCGCCCGCGTGGTGAGCCTCGTCAACCCTGAGGCCGAGCGGAAGCAGCTCGACATCACGCTACGGCTGGAAAGCAAGCGCCACTACGTCTACGCCGATCCGTCGCGGCTCAAGCAGATCTTCCTCAACATCCTCGGCAATGCCCTGAAATTCACCCCCATCGGCGGACGGATTACCCTCGCCACCGACACCGTCGGCAACGCCATCCGCATCCGCATCAGCGACACCGGCATCGGCGTGGACGACAACGTCATCGGGAACGTCTTCGGTGAATTCGAGCAGGGAAACAGCGCACGACGCTTCGGCGGCCTGGGCCTGGGCCTGCCCATCGCCCGCGCCCTCATGGACCTTCACGAAGGCGCTATCGACCTCCATAGTGACGGCCCGGGGAAGGGGACGGAAGTCACCCTGCTCCTCCCCGCCAGCGAAGAAGCCGGGACGCTGCCCCACGGCAGCGCCTTCCATCCGCCCGCCTCCGACGATCATCCTCGCTGGCGTATTCTTCTCGTCGAGGATCACGAGCCGACCGCCTTTGTCCTCGCGCGGCTCCTCCGCCGGAAAGGACACGATGTGGAGGTCGCCAACTGCGTCAAAGAAGCCACCGAGGAGGCGCATGCCCCCTTTGACTTCCTTGTCAGCGACATCGGGCTGCCTGATGGCACCGGGCTCGACGTCATCGCCTACTATCGGAAACAGCGCGGCGACGACTTCCGCGCCATCGCCCTGAGCGGCTTCGGCATGGAGGCCGACGTGGCCCGTAGCATGGCCGCGGGATTTGACCGTCATCTCGTCAAGCCCGTCGACTTTCACACGCTGCACAACGCGATCGAAGAGCTCGCCGCCACTCCTCCGGACCATCGGAAGACCGCGTAGCCTTTCGTTTGGGCAAAATGGGCAATCGGTCCACCCGCCGAAAAGAGGCTGGCCACCCGTCGCGATACCCGATAAGAGCAACGTTCAATGGCGAAAGAAGTTCACTTTGGAATCGTTGGCACCGGCATGATTGCCGATTTTCACGCAAAAGCCATCCAGGCCGTTCCCGGCGCAAAGCTCATGGGCGTCTACAGCCGCTCGTATGAGAAGGCGTCGGAGTTCGCCGCCCGCTACGGGACGGTCGCGGCGCGGTCGCTGGAGGAGTTCATCGCGCTCCCCGGTCTGGAGGCCGCTTGTGTCACTACGCCCAGCGGCAGCCACGCCGACGTCGCCATCCCGCTGCTGAATGCCGGGGTCCATCTCCTTTGCGAAAAGCCGCTGGACGTGACGCTGGAGAAGGTCGACGCGATCATCGCGGCGGCCGAGGCGAACCGCCGTGTTCTCGCAGCGGTCTTCCAGATGCGCTTTGGCGAAGGGGCGGGCATTCTCAAGAAAGCCATTGAGGGGAACCGCTTCGGCCAGCTTACGCTTTGCAGCGTCTACATTAAGTGGTACCGCTCGCAGGAGTACTACGATCAGGGCGCATGGCGGGGGACGAAGGCGCTCGACGGCGGCGGCGTGCTGTTTAATCAGGGCATCCACGGCCTCGATCTCCTCCAGTGGCTCGTCGGCCTGCCCGTGGAGGTTACCGCGCAGGTGGGTACTCTCGCGCATGAACGGATCGAAGTGGAAGATACCGCTGTGGCGACTCTCCGCTACGCCAGCGGCGCGCTCGGCATCGTCGAAGCTTCGACGGCCACCTGGCCCGGCTTCTCCACCCGCATTGAAATCTCCGGCGACAAGGGCTCCGCCATTCTTGAGGACGGCAAGATTACCTGCTGGAAGTTTCAGGAAGAGCAGGAGGGTGACGCCGATATCATCGCCGCATGCAGCGGCGGCAAGCTCGGCTCCGGCGCGAGCGATCCGAAGGCGATCAGCATTGAGGGGCATCGCATCCAGATTGAGGATCTCGCCAACGCGATCCGCGAAGGTCGTCAGGCCGCCATTCCCGGCTCCGACGCGCGCAACGCCGTCCGCCTCATCCTAGCGATCTACGAATCAGCAGAAAAGGGCGCACCCGTCCGCCTCTAGCCAGCGTTCCGCCGGACCATCTTCGCGCTGCCGCGAGGGGGGGTTACTGCGTGACTTTTTTTGCGCTGTCGCGCGGGGCGGAAAGCACCGTCCCGTGCACCTCGTCGTGCATCGGGATCAGGAGCGTCCGGTGCGTTTCCTTCCCTTCCATGATATCGAGGAGCAGGTTCATCGCTTCCGCTCCAAGGCGGTCGAAATCCATGCGGATGATGTCGATCTTCCGGTCGTCAGGAACCTGCGCGATGCTGGAGAAGGCGATCAGGGAGAAATCGCGCCCCGGCTCTGCGATGCCTTGCGCCTGCTTTAGCAGCTCTACGGCAAACTCAAAGGAGAGGCAGATCACCGCTTCGGGCCGATGCTTCGCGGTGAAGAGCCGCGGCAGCGCGATCTTCGCCAGCGCGTCCACCGGGATGCCCTCGACCGCGGCACCATGCTGCCGGGCCGCCAGCCGGATTCCCTCCATCCGCAGGACGGTCGGGCCGGGCACGGAGTTGGCCCAGTGGAGCACGGTCAGCTTCCGGTGCCCTGCGGCGAGCATCCGCGTTGCCGCCTGAAAGCCTCCCGCCACGTTGTTGAAGTCGACGCTCACCAGATCAGCCCCATGCGCGTCGCCAAAGAGGTTCACTACCGGCAGCCCCCGCGCGAGCAGGGGGTTGATCACCTCGTGGAAGTGCCGAAAGGTCGCTGAGCGTTGTCCGATCACCGCGCCGCCGAGGTCCGCCGCCTCCATCCACTCCAGGACCTGCCGCTGCCGACTTTCCGAGCCGTCGTGGAAGATCAGCGAGGCCTCCGCGTTCCGCTCGCGCGCGGCTTCAAGGCATCCCCGGGAGGCCCGGGGCGACGGATTCCACTCCGGCGTGGGAAGCATCGCAACGGTCGGGTAGGTAAAGCTATAGAGCGTCATTACATGCCGTGGTCGCGCCGCTCCCGCGTTCAGCCGAAGCCGCTCGCGCTGGTTCTGCCAGGTATGCGGCATGACTCCTTCGGCGGGCTCTCCGGCCGCGAGCACCAGCATTGCCCGCTCTCTCGCGCCCGGAGCCACAAACGTTCCGCTCCTCGGGCGGGTAGAGATCAGCCCTTCGTCCAGCAGCCGCTTTTGCACGAGATTCGCGGTCGGCTTGGAAGCCCCAAAACGCTCTACGATGCCACGAAGCGAGAGGAACCGCTCCCCGGGCGCATAGTGTCCCCCGGCGAGTTCCAGCAGCAGAGAGGCATAGAGACGATCGTAAAGAAATGGCTTCATAAAAACCTACCCAGTTATCTCGAGCGGCAGTGTTCCAAGTCGTTGAACTCCGCGATTCTTTGGCTATGATCGGGAGCTGTGGGCAGGATTCTAGGATCAGGGCGACTGGAGATCAAGAGATCTGGGTAGGTTTTTCCTGCCAACGCCATGTTCCGGACAAGTCCTGCCGGATTCCACGATCATCCTACTGTGCCCCCGCTGTTTCCCATCATGAAAACCCTCACGTTTCTCCCCCGAGCCGCCGCTCTTGCTGCGGTATTGATAACTACGCCGCTCTCTGCCGCCATCTATCAGGAGGCGTTTGACGTGCCGGGCGCGCCTCCCGATGAATGGGTCATCGGCGGAAATTTCCTCGAAACCGAAGGCACCGTGGCAGTGGAAACGATGGGAGGCGTTACCGGTCTGCTCCAGCGGCGCGGAGTATGGAATGGCACCGCTTATGTAGGCAACGCCCGGGGAAACTCATGGCTTTACTACACTGGAGACTTCGGGGATGGCGAGGTGACGGGCGGCCAGCTTAGCGATTTCAGGGCCTCCGTGCTTTTCCGCATGGGCAGCTCAAACGCTCCGCAGAATGGGCTGATGGTGCGCTCGCTGCTGCCTACCAGCGCGAACGTCGTGGATGGCTACTTCGTAAGCTTTAGCCGCAGCGGCTCGATCTCCATCTACAAGAGCACGACGCGCACGGAACCGGGAACGCAGTTGGCCACCTCCACGCTCACCTCCGCCCTCGCATCAGGAGGCGACTACCGGCTGGAGGTGGAGGCCATCGGCAGCACGCTCAAAGGGGCGGTGTACGGGTGGGACGATGACGCCAATGACTACTCCCTGCTGCTCGGCAGCGTCACCTACGACTCCGTGGCGGAAGCCTACGGCAGCGGCGTGATCGGTCTGCGCACCAATCACGACGGTCCCGGCCAATACATTCTCTGGCGCGACCTGACGATCACCACCATCCCCGAGCCCTCTGCCGCCGCCATCCTGCTGCCCGTCGGTCTGGCCTTTCTTTTGCGGCGAAAGCTGAAACGATAGCTCCCCCTATGGCTTCCCCCCGGAAATTTCGCTCATCCGAAGGCGTCACCTTCATTGAGTTGCTAATCGTCCTCGGCATCCTCGTCGTCGTGGTAGCGCTGGCGGCTCCCGTGGGGATGCGGATGCGAACGACGGCGCAGGGAGTGAAGTGCATGAGCAATCTGCGGAATATCTATGCGGGCACGCTTGCTTTCGTAAATGATTACGACGGATTGCTGCCGCCCTGTCAGGGACCCGCGTCGGCGATTCATCCGGAGTTTAAGTATAATAACTACTGGTGGCAGCAGCCCTACCTCGCGCGGTACACCATCGGCCCGCCCAACCGCCTCAAAGATTCCCGTGGCGCGCTGCGGCAGGACGAGGTGGAGATCTACAACTGCCCCGCGCGGCGTCAGGACGGCCCCGATGAACGCTACCAGCATAGCAACGGGTCGCCCGCAGTCTCCTATGTGATGACGCGGATCGTCACCGCGAACTCCACACGCAGCGATTTTCTCTTTCACCGGATGGAGAATAAAAGCACCCGCATCTTCATCACGGAGGGCCGGGGAAGCCGCGTGGTGCCGAGCACGGCGGTCACCGGGGAGCTTGATAGCGGCAATACCAGCCGCCGCATCCGGCGCTTTCACGGCGCTGGCGTGAACGTCCTCTTCTACGACGGCCATGTCGAGCTTTTCACCGGCCCGGATGAAACCCTTCAAAGCATGGTTCGCTAGTCTTTTATGTCTCCCTATCGCTACCTGATCCCTCTGGCTTTCAGCAGCCTGCTGACCGCTTGTGAACCGCCCGAA
This sequence comes from Chthoniobacter flavus, assembly GCA_040392045.1. GTDB lineage: Bacteria > Verrucomicrobiota > Verrucomicrobiia > Chthoniobacterales > Chthoniobacteraceae > DATMFV01. Next base: position 8,022 of record JBEBWR010000088.1, read on the forward strand.
AGGCGCGCTGAGTCAGCGCCCCCGTCGGAGGCGTCCGCCGCTGTTGTCACCCCCTCGGAAACCTTGGAGTCCCCTGCGGCGGCCCCGACTCCGGTGCAGGCCGAGCCGCTCCCGCGCTGGCCGGTGGAGCGTCCGCCCTATCAGGTGGAGAAAGGGCAGTGGCCGCAGATCGACGTCCTGGAGGAGTTGGCTTCCGGCGATGAAAGCAGCCGGATGAAAGTGATCGCCACCCTGAAGCAGTCGGTCTCCGAAGTCTCCGACTGGCAGCCCGATGCCTATATCACCGCCAAGGGGATTCCTCCCGGCGAAGCGGGAGAGAAAGTGCTGCGACTCCGGCAGGATACCTTTGAGAACGCGCTGCTCTGGCGACTGACCGGCGACGCCCAGTATGGCGACCGCGCCCGGGCGCTCCTGCTCCGGTTCGCCGCCGTTTATCGCCAGTGGCCCTTTTACTTTAATGACAAGAGCTTCCCGGTAACGGATCGGGGCTACCTGCGCCGCTGGGATGCCCGGGCGCTTTGGGGCCGTTGGTATCCGCTCGACCTTCCCGCCTGCCTGCCACTGCTCCGGGCCTACGATCTGGCGGCAGCGCGGCTGACTCCGGAAGAGCGGGAACGCGTGGTCGCGGACATCTTCGTCTACCAGAAAGAGCTGGTCGATGGATTTAGCGGTACGGGGGCGTATCATAATATGATCGGATACCACTTGATCGCTCTGATCCGCTTTGGACAGTTGCTGGAGCGGGGCGATTGGGTGCATGAAGCCGTGAAGGAGTGGCGTGAAGCCATCATGCGCGGGTACACATCGGACGGGATCTACCGCGAAGTCACCGTGGACTATCACTCCCAGCTCACCCACCGGCTGGTGAACATCATCCCGGCATTGCTCAAGGGTTATAGCGATCCCCCCGGCTACCGCCACGCCGGGAGCGGCGAGCGATTCGATCAACTCGATTTGAATACGGAGTATGATACTGAGCTGACCCGTATCCGCAACGCCTTCCCCCTGCTCGCAAAGCCCGACGGGCGCTACCTGAATACGAACGACTCGTGGCCAAACCGCATCCGGCTGCGTGCAGACGAATCGCTACAGGGCGCTGGATTGCTCGGAGCCGCAGGCGTCGCCAAGCTGGCCATCGGGGAGATGGCGGTATTCCTGAAATACCACGGCATCCGGGGACACGACCACCGCGACGCCCTGAGCCTCGCGTGGTACGCCAATGGGCGCGAGGTATTCAGCGAGACCGCCTACCGGCCGGAGCGGGGCGAGTTCGACCGCCGCTGGAGCGCCGGCACGGCGAGCCACTTCACGGCGACGATCGACGGAGCCGGGCATTTCGAAGAGCTACAGGCGATTCCCGCCAAGCTGACGAGCTTCACCGCGAAGCCACCGACGAATCCCGGCCCCGAGCCGGTGCGCGCAGCCTACGCCGGAGCTTCCCGGTATGAGAATCAGGGGCGGCTGCTCATCTGGAACGCCGTGAGCAGCGACGCGCAGGCGATGGAAGTCGAGCAGCCGGGCGCCTACCCCAGCGCGGCGGAAGTATTCCGGCGGACGCTGGTGCTCGTCCCGTACGACGCGCATTCCGGCTACCTCGTGGAATTCTTCCGGGTCCGGGGCGGACGGCAGCACGACTATTTCCTGCGCGGAAGTCTGGATGAACCCTACCAGTGGCAGACCGACCTGCCGGGGATGCAGCCAGCCTCCGGCAAGGAGTACGACTTTATCGCCCTTAAGGAAAAGGGAGCGGTAACGGCTCCGTTCAGCGCCACCGCCCGCTACGGCGACGGCACACAGGTACGCTCGCTGCTGGCAGGCCTCCCCTCCGCACAGGGAGCGGCGGCGGAGTACCTCATCGGTACCGCACCCGCCATCCGGAGGAGCGACCAAAGCACCTTTACCCTGCTGCGAAACCGGGCGCAGAATACCGGCGCCCCGCTGGAGAGCGCGTTCGTCTGGGTCCACGAAGCCACCCCCGGCGCGTCGCAGATCGGGCGCGTCGAGCTGCACCGCGAAGGGCACGCCCTGATCGCAACGATTCACCGCGCCGGAGCCGTCGACACCGTTATCAGCAACTTCGCGGAGAGCGACGTCGCCAGCCGCAACGGCTGGACCCTCAAAGGGCGACTCGCCTTCGGCAGCGAGCAGGGAGGCCAGCGAAAAGGCGTCCTGCTCTCCGGAGAAAGCCTCGCGGGCGGAGACACTCCGCTCACCGCCGCCGCTCCCCTGCGCGGAGTCGTACGTGCGGCCACCACTGGCGCCACGCCCACGGCAACCATCGCGCTCAACCCGGGGCAGTCGCGGGAGAGCATCGCCTCCATCCGGCTCGCGCACTTTGATGTCACCGCGAAAACCCGCCTCTCCATACCCGTGAAAGCGGCGAAGGCAGAGGGCGACGAAGTCGTGCTGACGCTCGCGTACCCCACGGGATTTGAGCCGAAGGAGTGGGGATCATTATTCTACGCCTACCCGGGGTGGCGCATCAGAGGAGCCTGTCATGTGGTCCTCGAATAACCCCGCGCTCTGCCCCGCCCCGTCGCATCCGCCGCGCCCGGCGGTCGCCGCCCCGCTGGCCTTCTGTCTCGCAGAGCGGGAGTGGAGAACCTTCTTCACCCCGGATGACCGCGCGAACCTCCGGCAGACCTTTCCCGGCGCGATCTTCATCCCCTCGGCGCTTCCCGCCGCCGAACTGCAAGCGCGTCTGCGCGAAGAGGGCGTCCGGGTGCTCCTCGGCGGCTGGGCGCTCCCGCCGCTTCCGCCGGAGCGCTCCGCGTTTCCCGAGCTGGAGTATGTCTGCTACCTGTCGGGCAGCATCCGGCGGAAGATCCCGCGTGCGCTGCTGGAGCAGGGGCTGCTGGTCAGTAATTGGGGCGATCGCATCGCGCCCACCGTGGCCGAGTGCGCCCTGCTTCTGCTGCTCATGTGCTACCGCGAAGCCAGCCACTGGCAAATCCGGATGCACCAGCAGGGGAGCTTCAAGGCCGCCGCCGATCAGGGGAATCTCAGCCTGTTCCGGCGACGCGTCGGCCTTCACGGATTCGGCGCGGTGGCGCAGGCGCTCGTCGATCTGTTGCGGCCCTTCGGCGTGGAGATCGCGGCTTATTCCCCCTGGCCGGACAACGCGCTCTTTGAAAGAAAAGGGGTAACGCGGCTCGACTCGCTCGACGCCTTGTTCACCTGGGCCGACGCCGTCGTGGAAGCCGAGGCCTGCTCTCCCGAAACGATCAACTCCGTGAAAGAACACCACCTGCGCCTGCTCGGCGAAGGCGTCTTTGTCAATATCGCCCGGGCCGAACTGGTGGAGGAAGCGGCGCTGATCCGCGTGGCGCGTGAAGGGCGGCTCCGCCTCGGGCTGGACGTTTTTCATCACGAACCGCTGCCGCCCGCATATCCCCTGCGCGGCTTGGCGAACGTCGCCCTGCTGCCGCATCTCGGCGGGCCGACGCTCGATCGGCGTATCGACGCGGGCCATCTCGCGCTGGAGAATCTCGCCCGCTACCTTTCCGGCGATCCCATCGCCTTTGCCATCTCCCTTGAGCAGTACGACCGCATGACATGAGCGCCTCCTTTACCCTTCACCCCGTCGTCAGCATCACTGCCGCCCCCGCGCCCTCCGCGCTGCCGCAGCGGATACCGTTCGGCTGGGCGGCGACCGCCGTGACCCCCGGGAGCGACGGCGTTGTCCTCCGCTGGAGCGACCTTCCCCCGGCGGGGGCCGCCCGGTTTCGCCTCACCATCGCGCTCGATCAGCGGGAGGCCAAGCGGCTGGAGCTTTCGCTGGCGGAAAG
>JBEBWR010000089.1:0-11584 GCA_040392045.1 Chthoniobacter flavus
TCCCGGGAGGCGCATGCAGCTAAGAGTCTTTTCCGCCCTTAAGATAATAGAGACGAAACTCTCCGGGCGGAACGTCGATGCTCCACTTTCCATCTTCTACTCCGATGGCCTCCTCTTTGCCGTCGTGCACTTCGCGGACCTCGCCATCGGCGAAGATCGCGGGGAGCGTGGTTGTCGCATTCTGCGTACGGGCAAACTTGCCAACCATGATCAACGCTTCTGACTCCGAGGCAAAGCAGGTATAGGAAAGTTCGACATTGCTTCCCTCGCAGATTCTGGGCGCGCCTTGTTCGAGCAGCCTGGCATATCCCCCCAAGGCGGCAAGTGCGCGGGGTAATAGAAGTGTAGCGGATCAGAATCGCGGTATTGGTAGTAGGTTATCCCGCGAGCCCCGCCAATCAAGACGCGGGGAGGAACACTCTCCGCCACAAGCTATATTTATCAGATCTTCCGCCCCAACGGCCAACTCCTTCAAAACAGCGGCGCGCCCGTACCTGCTATTGATGAAACGCGTACGTTCCACTTTTACCGGGAGAGAGGAACGCACGGGAAGCAGCCCGCCCCATATCTATACCTGCGAACTGACCGCCGAAGCGCCCGATCCCGCTGCGCTGCCGGATGTTTCAGACCGCCTTATCCTGTTGAATCTTCAGATCTCTTCCCCTTCCGGTAATCTCCGCCTTCAGGTTACGGCCGTCCGGTAAAAAAGCGCCCGTCCGTCCGAAGTCATTCCCCGGCGACTACCGCGCAGGCACGGCTGTTTGGCACCAGAGGGGTCCGGCGGGGTGCCACCCCTTCGTGGAGCCGCTCCACGGCGAGGTTTTTCTCTGATTCCGATGTTCAATAATTGTTCAAATTGTTAAATAAAAATCTTGAATTGTTAGTTTCTGCACTCTAGATTCGGCTTCCATGAATGATCACCCCTGCTTCATCGGAGGCCCCCAGGCAACCGCTCTTTCGTGGAAATTTCCCAAGAGAAGTCTTCTGTCAAAACACACTTTGCTCTCCATCGCGTCAGTGGGCGTTATGGTCGCGGAAATCCTTGCACCGTCCTCGGATGCCAGCGTCTACATCGCCACCGGGGATGCCGGTGGAATGGTTTACGAGTATAGCGATACCGGCACACTGATCAGCAGTTTCTCCGCCCCGGGGGTCAGTGATCTTGCGGTGAACAACGTGACGCGGGAGTTGATCCTTGCGGGTGCGGCTTTCGGTCGCTATGAGCTGGACGGTACTCTGATCCAAAGGCTGACGAATGGGTTTACCCAAACATGGATCAATAATACCGGAGCGATTATCGGGTATTTGCCCGGCGCTGACGGAAGAGGCTACCTCTACTACTGGCAACCCGACGGCTCGAACGGCACGCGGTTTGCAAGCTACTACAAGGACGCCGCCATCGCCGCGGGGGGACAGGACGGGAGGCTCTGGGTGAGCGCAAATGCCGGGGCGCTCTACCAATTCAGCGCCAGCTATGCTTATGGGGGGAGCCCGGGGACCTATGCTACCGACGTTACAATCAACGTGGCCACCGGGGACGTCTGGACATTTGGTCCGGATGAGAAGCTTTACCGCTTCTCCAGCACGGGCTCAAAGAAAGGAGAGGTAGAGAGCGGATTGACGGATGGTCATCTGGTGAGTGCGCCGGATGGCACCATTCTGGTAGCGAGCAATGCGAACGGAGGAGTCATCGGACGCTGGGATGCGAGCGGTGCTTTCCTTGGATTTACCGATAACAATCTTGGCGTATTTCAGGCGATTGGCTTGAATAACAATACGGGAGAAATTCTGGCGGCGTTCTCGGGCACGATTTATCGCTTCAATGCGGACGGGACGCTGATTTCCACCTTTGGAAGCGGACTGGATGTGCTTGCGATCAGTACTCTGGCCATCCCGGAGCCGGGCTCTGTGGCGATGATGGCGGTGGGCGGTGGGCTGGCGTTCTGGATGTTGCGCCGGAAGTAATGGTAACGATGTGGTCTTTCGATATCCGAATTATGAAGTTCAGCAAAGCGGTATTCCTACTGACGCTAATGACCGGTCTGTCTTTATCTGAAAGTGCATCAATGGGAGGGCAGAAGACGCAGGGACCACGCAGCCCGATCGTCCTGCCATCGGCGGCATCGTTGCCGCTAAGCGATGCGATCGCCATTGGCGACGTGGTTTTGGAACCGCGGGAGGTGAAAGAAATTTCTCTTCCGGCTTTTCCCGCGCAGGCAGGGAAGGTGCTGGTGCTGCGGTTCCGCGCCACGGCTTTTGCGGAAAAGGCTTCGGGATGCAGCTTCTGCCTGGAGGTCGATATTACCGGAACGGGTGTGTCGCGGCTTTCCGAGGATGGGAGGGAACGTCTGATTGGGAGAAGGCCCACCTTCCGCCTCAGAAATTACCCGGCCTACAAGGATGTGGATTTCCAGGTCTTCTCCGGAAGGATGATTCAAACCTTTTTTGCTCCTGATGTGGAGACTGCGGATCAGCAATCCACAGATGGGCTAGGGTCTTACTTTGCGCTGAACGTGTCGGATCTGGCCCGCTCGATTGACGGAAATACGCTAACATTCAGGAACATTCGCCATGGGAGTGGGGCGGCGAACCGGGTTATTCTCAAAGGCGTAGAGATCGGGTGGGCGGATCAGGCGTTTGTCGCTCAGCAGAAAAGTCGGGTACCGGAACGGGAAGCGATGAAGACGCTCACGCTTCGCTCCGGGACCATGACGTTGACGCAAGGGCTGGCGGGCGGGTTCAGCGTTACAGGCCCGCAAGGAACCGAGATGCTGGTGGAATCCGGCATCAGAATGGATTTCAACGGAACTCCTGATCTCATCGCCTCAGACCAGCCCTCCGGACAGGCTCCCGCGAAAGTGGAGGCGCACCTGGAGGGAAAAGATGCCGTCGTGATGAAGGCCACCTGGGCAGATTTTACGCTAAAGAGGGTGTTGCGACTGACTCCAGATGGACTGGTTGACTGGAAGGAGGAATGGACGAATACCGGCGAGACCATTCGAGGTCTTCCCTGGCAGCATCGGATTTTTCTTCGCAACAAGGTTGCCGGTTTTATTCTGGGCGGAAATCCGGAGATCGAGACCCTTCTGGGCTGCGCTTCCAATCCCACCCTGCTTGTCACTTCCGCCAAGGGAGGCGAGAGTTTTGGTATTACCATGGAGAACGACTGGTTGCGCCTGCTCTCACGGCTGCATAAGGAGGGGGGAGTGGCAGAAATCTATACGCGCGATCTGGCATTGCCTCCGGGTGCGAGCATTCAGTTTTCTTTGCTGATCAATGGCATTGAAGATGGCAGCTACTGGACGTTTATCAACTGTGTGAGAAAACGCTGGGGCGTCAATGCCGGGCTTGAGGAGCGCCCCACTTTCTGGGGGTGGACGGCGGCAAAGGGCGAGACAAGGGAGGAGATGATCAAAAAATCATGGGCGCATCTGGGACCGGTTAATTACTGTGCCAGAGGCATGCGCGAACTGCCGCAATGGCTCGGCCTCTCCGATGACGCCATAATCGTTCTGGAAGAGAAATACCCGAAACTGCCGGAGGGAGCTCCGCCGGCTCCCGGAAACACGCCGGACCTTGATGTGGATGCCTTCCTGACTTATGAGCATCGGGAATATTTCTGGAAAGAGCGGGCGAAATTCATCGCTCTCAGCCATCAGGCCTGCCCCGAGGCGAGAGTGCTGGCAAGTCGCGAGCCCGGCACTACCGTCGCCTACATGCCGCTCTTCCACCGCTGGCCGAATGCGGAGGACGTAATCCGGATGGAAGACGGCCAGCCGTTCCGCGACCGGTATTACGATCAGGCCTACCTGAGTCCTTCCGCTGTTGCGAAAGGCTGGGCGACGCCTTATTTCCTGCCCCGCTCCGGCTCCGGCTATTTCGCGACCTTTATGGCCGACATTGATCGGATGCTGGATGAATGCAACGCCGACGGATTCTATATCGATGAATTCAGTTGGACGGGCGCACTCCGCAATTACAGTCGTTACGATTATAGCCGCTGGGACGGTTATTCGGCCACGCTTGATGCCGGAGGCAACGTTGTCCATCTCAAGTCCGACAATGCCTACACCACAGAGTCGTCGCAGATTCAAGTCATTCACGCGATTCACAAGCGCGGGAAATACATGATGGCCAATGGCGGATCGCCGCTGCGGGCGCTCAATAACAGCCGGGTTTCCCGATTCACTGAAGGCGGCAACGGAGCCGCCACGTGGGGTTATGCCCATCTTTCGGATGTTCCCATGATTTTGGGAAACTTCGGAAAGTCCCGTGGGGATCTGACGGCAAAGAACGTCTTCAGCGATGTTAAAGCAGTCATTGAGAATGGCTGCCTTTATTCTCCCACCGGCTCTAACCTTGTTCTGGATGGCGCTGATAACTTTGTCTCCCGGCAATATCCGATGTCGGTTCTGGAACTGGGGTCGGGCATTATCAAGGGCAAACAGCGTCTGATTACGACCCGCTCGGGAAAATATCGCTGGCTGGATCGTGACGTAGAGGTCAAGCTTTACATCTATAATGAGGAAGGCACGCTGCAAAATCGACGGAACCTGCCGATCGTCCGGATTGCGGCTGATCAGGAACTTGAGATTCAGGTCCCGCCGGAAGGACTGGTCATCGCCGAGGTAATGCCATGAAAAAAAGCGGAGCCTTCTCGGTCGTCGAACTCCTCGTGGTGGTATGCGTTGTCATCGTGTTTGCGGCGATCCTGCTGCCGGTTTTTCGAAAGGGGATGGCCAATGCGCAACAGGTACAATGCGCCAACAATCTTCGACAACTTGCAGAGGGCTGGCTCACGCTACAGGCGGATGGCGGTAGCGCGAGATTTCGCACCAAAAGCCGGACTTCGGATTACTGGGACTGGGTGGCCGCTCTGGAGCCCTACCTCCATGAAAAAGGCATAGAGGCCCTCATCCTCTGCCCCTCCGCAAAGAATGCCAATCCGCAGACGACGGCCGATACGACCGGAACGGCCAGCACCGCATGGCGGCATCATGGCTTTTCCGGAAGCTATGGATTCAATGCCTGCCTGTATAGCAACATGGGGGACTACGGATGGCCTTCCTCCCGGATGATCAGGGCCAAGAGTATTGCCGAGGTTTATCCCATCGTCGCCGACTCCGCCTGGGTTGATATGGGACCGTCGGACTTCCGACTTCCGAACGATTTCCGGATCGGAAATCGCTGGATCGTTGCCCGTCATCGGGGGAAGGGCGTCAATGTTGCCTTCTCCGACGGCAGTGTGCGGTTCAACTCCGTCGGGGAGCTTGTCCGGGATGTGAAGCTTTTTCCGGAAGATAGCGTGCCGCGCGCGGCGCTCTATCAGCAGATTCCGGGATCATACCGATAGAGGGCAGGTTTTTGTGTATTTTGTGATTTATATTGTATAAAAAGAGTTCATCCCGATTGATGTCCGATTGAGTCCCAATGAAGAGGCACCCCGTTACCGAGAATGAACCTCCCTACGCCGATCTCCGCCCGAGAGAACGGGTGCGGCAGTATTTGAAATCCGAGTTTGAACGCCCGGAAATCACGGTGGGGTGTCGCCTGCCCACGGTACGCAAGCTTGCCAAGCATCTTCATGTCAGTGTTCCCACGGTGCACGCCGTATTTCAGGAGCTGGTGGAGGAAGGGCGCATCCGCACCGAAGTGGGCAACGGCACCTTTCTCATCTCGCCACAGGTGCCGAAATCGGGCGAATTCCGGCTCGCTCTGAACATGCATCTGGAGCAGGGACCGGGCTTGGACACGTGGGCCATGCACATCGGAGCGGGCATTCTCAAAGCCACGCTCCAAGCGCCTCAGAGCATTCATCTCATGTCGGTGTCCAAGCAGATCGAGAAGTCCGCAGACCTCCGCAAGGCTTTGCGGGATCGCATCGCGCAGGTGGACGGCATGATCCTTTTCCCTTTTGAGCGTACGTTTGGGCTGGATGAAGAATATGAACGGGCGGGCAAGCTTGTGCTGCATGTGAACCCGCCCTCCGAGATGGCCACTGAAAATTTCGTTGCCGCGGACTACTTCGGGGCGAGCCGTCTCATCGGCGAAACATGGCGACAGACCGGGCGACGGAATATCCTGCTGCTGATTGCCCCCTCTCTCCAGGATTCCATCTCCTCACGGCTCCGCTATGCCGGTCTGGTTAACGGGTTGGGAGCGGATGTCGGCGGCGAGGTGACTCTAAAGGTGCATGAAACGATTGACTGGGGATACGAGCCGGTAGGCTACAGGATCGGAAAAGACATCCTCTCCCAATGGAAATGGAGGCCCGACGCCATTTACTGCGGTGGCGATCTGCTGGCTCTTGGCGTTGTTCGGGCTCTAGTCGAAGGCGGCGTCCGCGTGCCGGAAGAAACCAGCGTTATCGGCGGCACGGGACTTTCCTTGCGTGACTCCGCGTTTCCTCAACTCACGCATATGCATCAGCCCTGCGAAAAAATTGGCGAGAGCCTGATCTCAATGATGTGCCGCCGCCTTGAAGCAAAGGGTGCCTCAATGCCCGGAATTTACCTGCCAGCACCCTTCTCGGGAGGCGGCACCACGCGACCCGAGGAAAATGCGATTCTACGAATTGATGAAAGCACCTATGGGATGCTTTGATGGCTAATGATCGCCGGGATGAACACTCATCCCGTTCTCTTCCCCTTCATGATGAAATCCCTTGCTCTGCTTGGACTCCTCGTACTGACCTGCGCTCCCATTGCGATCGCCGAAACGCCGCGGACCGAAGAACCGGAACACGACTTCACCGTGGCCACTCTTCCGCTCACCGACGTCGTTTCCATCGGACAGCTCACGGTGGGATTTCAGGATACCACGGAAGTGCTGATCCCCGGAACGCCGGATCAGCCGGGGAAAGTTCGCGTCCTCCGCTTCCGGGCCTTTGCCTATACGCCCGCTCCTGCCGGTAGCAATTTCAATCTAGAAATTGAAATCAACCACGATGCCCTCGCCCGGCTTACCCCACGGGGCAAGGAGCGTCTCATTGGTCGCCCGCCTGTTTACCAGTTCAGGCAGACCCATCCGGGGATCGACTTCCCGATCTTCTCCGAACGGGAGGAGCACAAGATCAATCTCCTATTCGCACCCGACATTGGAATTGCCGACCGGATGACAACCGATGGGCAAGGCTCAAGCTTTGCCTTGGACATTTCCGACAAAGTGAGTGACTCTCAGGATTATACAATCACGTTTAGAAATATACGAAAGCGGATGGAGGGTCAGGAGAATGAACTGGTGATCGACGAGATCGAGGTGGGCTGGCTGGATGAACGCCTCTGCCCCTGACCTTGCTCCTCGGATTCAAAGCCGGGGACTGCGCTTTCCGTTCAGGATCACCTCGGCATAAGGTGCCTCGGGATAAGCGGCAAGGACAGCCCGGCATTCCGGTGGACAGGATACCTCAAGGACCAACCCCTTCCTCTCCTTCTGCCACCGCACCGAAATCTCGCCGTAGGGTGTGGGAATGATTCCCTCCGCGAGCCTATGCCGTGAAGGGTGAATCTTCACGGAGAAGCGGCGGAATCCCGGTTCCAAAGGAGCAACCCCCAGAACGACGGCTTGGTGAAGATAGACCGGTTGAGCGCTCCAGCCATGGCAAAGACTGCCGGCATAGTCGAAGTCATAGCCGCCCGCCGCGGTTTCCCATAGCGTCGTTGCTCCAGCCAGAATCATGGCTTCATAGCTGCCACTGAGGCGCCGCGTGACCCAATCCCGACTCTCCTCTGAGCGGGAAAGCATGGGAATCAGCAGGTAGAAGCTTGCAGACAATGTCGAAAGTTGCAGCCCACCCTGCATGATGCGCGTGATCAGGAGGTCATGATCGGGTTGAGGAACAATCCCTTCATGTAGTGCAAGCGCCTGTATCAGTTCATGATTCCCGGAGAGCTGTCCGTTGCCCTCGCGGAGTGTACGGTAGATGCCGGCCTCCGGGTCCCAGAAGTTGCAATGGATTGCCTGCCCAAGCGCCTTCAACTGAGCTTCCAATACTGTAGTAGCAGCACCTTGGCCCGACTGCTTCATCAGCCAGATCGCGCAACGCAGGGCTTCATGCAAATGCAGTTGATAAGCGGCGTGCAGCAGATGTGCTCCCTTATCATCTCTGGCTTCTCCTTCCCCCGCCAGTCCCGGAGTCCATTCGTAAAAATGCCAAAAGCCGTTACCCTCCGGGAGAAGATACAATCCACTCGCTTCGTCGTATGATGAAAGGGCTGTCACGATGATCTTCTGTACGGTAGGCGCAACCTGCTGGTAGAGGACGTCCGAGCCGCTGTAGAGCCAGTGCTCTGCTACGGCGGCAATCCATGCAAAGCTGAAGCCGGGAATGGTTGCCGGATGATCTCCGGGAGCAATCAATCCCAGAAAGCCGCTCGCTTTGAGCGTTTCATGCAGCATCCCGAATGAAACTTCAGGAAACCGATAATCGCCAAAGGCGTAGTAGCCGTAGAGCGCCTGGAGGCGCGAGTCGTAGCCGTACAGCGCCTGCTCCCGCCATGGGCAGTCTTCGTAATGCTCATGCCGACAAAGCTCCAGAGTCCGAACGGCGGTATCGTGCAGCTTCATGGCTAGAGGATCGCGCACGTGAAAGCTGCCCCTTCGCTCGGTGGGATAGCTGACCGGACGCAGGCCGAAAGCGTGTATCATCACGCGGTCGTTCGAGAAGCAATGGATCTCCAGATAACGCCCGGCGATCCTCCGGAAGGGCATTTGAAAATGCTGGCGCCCTCCCGTACAGATATAGCGATCAGCAAACTGCCTCTGCCCGACCTTCATGCGCACTCGCCCATCGTCAAGATGTTCCCCATGCGCGATATCGAGTACCGTTCCCTCTTCGGCTTCGATCTCAAACTCCAGCACTCCCACGGTTTCATCCCTCAAATCGACGATCAGAAACTGTCCGTCGGCATTGCTCCCTGGAGGCCGGATGACCAACGGTTCGGCAGAATGCCGCGAGAGGAAATATCCCGCATTGAGTGGTGAGCCCCGGTAAGCGTTGGTGGACGCTTCGATGGAAATTTCATCCGGAGTCGCGCTTCCCGGAAATGAGGGACCGAGAGCGGGATTCCCGAATATAAACCAAGGTAATTCCGCGCGCAGTGCCGTATTAGCCATGGATTGCGCAACGCTTTCAGAGGTATCGCCTAAAATCAGCGCCCCCTGAAATGCGATCCGCACCTCGGGCATCTCTCCTAGCGTAAGCGGCGGTAGCGGGCGGGGGTTCAGTTCATGCCAATATCCCTGGGTAGCCTTGCATTGAACGATGGCAGCGGCAGGCCAGCCGTGGTCTTCGTAGCGGAGCGTTGTCCACTCCTGCTCATCACGCCGGGCATCGAAGCAAAACGTAAGGCCGGTCTGCACGGTGACGCGCTCACCATGACCGGAACGGAATGCGGGATGCAAACGCGCCTTCCAGGTCCGATCGCTACCGATCCTGAGGCTGCCGATTTGCAATCCCGCGATCAACCCCGCCCTTCCCTTCTGATGATCGAAGGCGTCGGTGCCGCGATAGTGAGAGGCTACGGCCAGCACGTTCTCCGGCTCCAGCAACTCTGACGGGATCAGGATACGGCTCCAACTCTTCCGCTGTGGAAAGTCGCTAAACTGCCCCCTGCCGATCTCCCGGCCATTCAGGAATGCCACAAAGTCGGTATCGACGGAAATATCGACAAACCCGCCTTCTGACGTTTCTTCAAGCAGAAAGGTTCGCCGAAAGCAGGCATAAACATCGCTGGATTCGCACCCGGGAAGCCAAATCCAGGAGGCATCTGCCAATGGGGAACCCGAAGAGGAGAAAGCGGAAAGCATGCGTTGACTTTGAGAACAGACGTTTTACGAAGAGAGGGAGTTGCCGGTCTTTTCAGCGCCGATAAGAGCCTCTTTATCAAAGTGGCTCTTTTTGTCCAGAAGATTCCCGGCCTGCTGATGCTTCCGCTAGTGCCCGCCTCTAACGGAAATGCGTGGTACCGGGTCGCCAAGTGGCGAGGTGCTCGAAGGAGCAGATCATTTCGCCCGCCGTTTCGATCTCCTGCAACAGGCTATCAACGGCCATGCGCCCCACTTGAAACGGGTTAAACTCCAATGTGCTCCAGCGGCAGCCGGATGGTAGCGGATTGCCGTGGTTTGCGAGGGTAACAACCCCCAGATTTTCCCCGGGGGAAATGCCCATCTCCGACCATGCGGTGGCGACGTGGTGCAGTACGATATCGTCTGCCACGTAGACCGCCTCGGGTCGGTTCCCGCCCCCGAACATCTTGCGCATCTTTGTCCGGACCACGGTATCGTCGAGCGGACAAAACTCGCAGGCGCGGTAGGCCATCCCAAGCTTTTTCATGGTTTCCCTATAGATCACGCGATCGCTCTCGCAATCTCTCTCAATACTTTGGAACCCGATGAACCCGATCTTCCGGTAGCCCTCCTCTGCCAGAATATGGAGGCCGCGCAGGATGGCATCTTCCAGATTGATCCGTACCAGCGGAGAACATTGCAAATCCGTCGCCCGCTCTTTGGCTCCAATAAAAACAACCGGCGGCTTTCCCTCCGGGAAGGCCTGATCAAGCATCCCGGCGTAGGAAGACCAGAGAAGATATCCATCGCAGGCGCTACGGTGCAGTTTCCTCACGAGCTTCCCGTGAGAGGCGACGTCGGTATGCAGGGGAAGCTTCAGACTTTTCATCAAATGCCCCTCCTGTCGAATCCTGTTCCTGATTCCCTCAAAAACCGACAGATTGGAAGCGCTCTGCCATTGCAGATTGGGCAGCACGCCAAGATTCAGCTTTCGTTGTCGATGGATCTGCCAGCGTAGAGGTTTCTCCACCACTGCGGCAAAAAGCTGTTCAGGAGAAAGGGCGTAATCTCCGACGGATATCGATGCTGGGGCTGCGGCAACGCGAGGAACTTTCCGGACATAAGTGCCACTGCCATGACGCCTCAGAAGGACTCCTTTGGCAACGAGCAGGTCAAATGCCTTCTGTACCTTCATCCGGTCGAGCCCGACCAGCGCCGCGAGATCCCGCTCCGACCGCAAGCGTTTCCCCGCGCTGCTCGGTGGGGACGCGAGTAGCGCTTCAAGAATGACGCTCATCTCCGCAGGATTGACGGACCGTTTCATAAAGACATGATTTGCAACGCAAGGTTAACCGGCACCCCGCTATTAATCCAGCAAAGGTGTGATATCCGGGCACTTCGCCCCCAGCCATTCCGCTGGCCCATCCCCCCGATCCCCCCGTAGCTGTCGGATCATGGGGCAGCTCTCTGCGACCGACTTAATGCATGCAGATGCCACTCCCGGCTTTACGCTCTCATGCACCAGCAGAATAGGCGGGCCGTGACGAGCAGTCGCTTCCTCGAAGAGATGTTGAGTGACTGAGGGGCAATGTTTCCATTGACGGCAACACCCGACACCCCGCAATAAGTCTTGCGTAATACCTGCGTTTCAGAGAGATTCATGGATCATTTTTTTCATTAGCCATGAATCTTCCCGAGAGTTCTTCCTCCGTAGCCACTCTTCCAACCGATGCTCCGCTTCCCCCTTCTGCAAACTTTAGCGACGCGATGCGTTCGTTAGGCTTTGGGACCGGAGCGA
>JBEBWR010000090.1:0-11577 GCA_040392045.1 Chthoniobacter flavus
GGCCAGGTGGCGTTGAACATTCCCCACCTGAGGCCGCCCCGGAACCGCATGTCAACAACGCCTAGGTAGTGCTTACGAATTTGCTGAGAAGCGGCTAAACGCCGCTTTTAGGACTCAAAATCGCTCTTTTATCCATCTTTCTCAATTCGTAAACACTGCCTGCCTAGTGCCAGAGGAACGACTGGGTCGTGGCGACGATCCGGTTGTTCTCGATGATGACGGCGCGCCATGCGGTGACTTTGCCGTCGTCGAGGAAGTCGTCGCCGATGATGGAGAATTTCGCTTCGTGCGTGCCTTTCGGGACGGAAAAATCGAGTTCGCGGGCCTGCACGTAGTTGCCAAGATTGGCCTGACGATACTCCAGCCGGACGGTGACGTCCGCCGGACGCTGGGAGCGCCACCAGAAGACAAAGTAGTGACCCTGACGGGCATTGCGCTCCTCTTCGGAAACAGCGCCGTAGAGGATGCGGTCGCGGTCGAATTTGGCCATCGCATCGTCCGCGATCTCGCTCCGGCGCTCGCGCTCGTAGACGGTGATCTTCCGCTTGCGGAATTCAAATTCATCGGTAAGCGCGAGCGGCAGGACGTTTGCCGTCTCCAGCACGCGGGCTTCGTCCGAGGGGACGATCACGGTCTGCTCCACGATACGCTCCTGCTGTACGACGACGCGCTGCGGAGTCGGAGCCGGAACGGCGGTTGTCGTGGTGGTCATTGTGGTCGTCGCCGTAGCTGCGCCGGTCGTCGTAGCCGCCGGGACGGGTCGGGCGCTCTGGCGCGCGACGTAGCGGGCTGCCGGGTCTTGCGCTTGGGCCTGAACGGAGGCGGCAGCGACCAGCAGGAGTGGCAGTAGACGACGGCGGATCATGATCCCCCGAGAATAAAGCGGGTTGCTCCGCGAGTGTCAACGCCTCTCCGCGCGCGGCGGCTCCTCTCCGAGCGGATTTTTCAGCGAGGCCCGGGGATGCGCTGCCATCCACTCCATCACCCACTCGGGCCGCGACTTGCCAAAGGGAAAGCGCGCCCCGTATTCCTTGGCGGCGGAGATGGCATCGCGGGAGTAGCCGGTCATGGCGGCAAGCTCTTCAATCGTGAAGGTCCACCACGGGTTCTCCTTGGCGGTGGCGATCAATCGTCGCACGCCGGGGTCCATCGGGTGGTAGGCACGACGAGGGACGCGGGCGGCGCCCGGAGCCGTTTTCTGCGAAGAAGTCCATTCCTGCGGGGGTAAAACCGAAGCATTCATTGGTGGGGCAATACATCCTTGTAAGACCCGGCGCGCCGCGAAGTCCGTTCGCGGTCACGCCGGCGTCCCATAAGGCTACACCGGTTTTCGCCCCGGGGAGGGCTTCTGGGCAGGATTGGGGAGTTTTTCCCCGCTTTCGGGGCGATTTGGCGCGGCGAAGCGCTTGACATCACCGTCGCAGGGAATTTCCCCTCGCGATTTCATGCCGCGAAGAGTCTTGCGGTCCACTCCCCGCAGCTTTGCCTCCTCCTGCTGCGAAAGGATGATATAGGGATTGATCAGTTTGACGAGCAGCAGGCCGATCTGCTCGTCGTCGAGATGGTTGTGAACGACCTCCAACACCCTTGCATTAATGCGCGGCCGGAGGATCTCAAAGAGTTCCTGGGTCATAGGTGGGAGGTGGGTTGGAAGGGAAGGCTCTCGCCTGTCATTCTGTATACTTGGTGTTCCCGACGGCGTCACCGGAGGACGCGCGGAGAAACCACTCCTCACCCGCAGACATGGCGCGGAGGAGCGGGCAACCTGCGACCTCCTTGCGCCATGGGATTTTTTCAAAGAAAGGGAAACACCTCGCGGGAACACGCGCGGGCAGAGTGAACCGGTCCGCTACTGCGCTCCCTCAACCGATCTCCTCGCTTTTCGTGACGTCTTTCTGCTCGGCTCCCCGGTTTCGGAAGCTCCGCCTGCCGGACCGCCAGAGGGAGCCTCCGCAGCGGACCGGCGCGATGAACGCTTCCCCAACGCTGGTTTTCTATTCTCAAATCCTTGAACTGCAAGTCTTTCCAAATCCGGAGCACTCGGCGTCCCCGCCTCGTCGAGCGTCAACCCGAGCCGCTCGGCAAGGATGTCAAGAATCAGGCGGGAGCGGTTGACTCCCCGCTTTCCGGCCTCGGCGTCCACTGCTTTGAGCATGGCGCGGTGCATCCAGAGCGTGGCGAGCGTTTTATCAGGGTGACGGGCGCTGGGCATGCGAGGTGGCATACACCCGAACCGTCGGGTCATCAAGCGTGATTTCGTCTTTCTGCGAGGTTGTCATCGCGCGGCGGCCCTGCGAGAATCGCGACACGATCACTATGGAAATCATCCCGCTCGAACAACTTGAAAAGCTTTTTCAGGATCTCCGCTCCGAGACTGACTGGGCTATCGACGGCCCCATGCTCTGGGGCTACTACTTCCTCTCTCCCGATGAGGACAAACTGATGGCTGCCGCCGGGGAGCTCGGCGAGAACGGCTACACCATTGTCGGCATCTTCGAGGAGGAGGCCGAAGACGAGGAGGGCAACACGGTCGAGACGCAGCAGAACGTGCTGCACGTGGAGCGGATCGAGGAGCATACCCCCGAGTCGCTCTTTGCCCGGAATGCGGAGCTGGAGGAGTTCGCCGGAAAGTACGGGCTCGAAAGCTATGACGGGATGGATGTAAACCCGGTTCCCGACCCGGATGAATTGGATACGCTGAGCGTTTCCGACGAATCCGGCGCGCTGGAAAATCCGGACCTGCTGGAGGCCATCGACGCGCTCCGCTCCGCGAGCGAAGAGCAGGAGGAGGCCGCTCTGGACGCGCTCTCCGCCGAGCTTCAGCGGGCGGTCTTTCTCATCCCCGTGCTCGGCGAGCCGGAGGAGAGCGAGGGCGAAGGCGCTTCGGTGCAGATCATGATCTGCACGGATGAGGACGATCTCGATTTTGTCCCGCTCTTCACGGACGTGGCCCGGCTGCGTGCATGGGTGGAAACGCCGGTATCGGCGATGGCGGTGCACGCCGGTGAGGCGTGGAACCTTGTGCTTTCGCAAGAGGAATGCGCAGGGGCGGTCATCAATCCTTCCGAGGATGATGAGCAGCCGCCGCTGATCATCCCCCGCGACGACGTGGAGGACCTCAAGGCCGAAGCCGACGCGAGCGAGGAAGAGGACGAAGAATAGGTTCCGTGACTCCTCCCGCTGCCCTGCCTGAGAAACCACCGGGGGCCTATCGCGTCGTACATACGGCGGACTGGCACCTCGGCAAGATGCTCGGGAGCCTGCATCGGCTGGAGGAGCAGACGCGCTTTCTCGACTGGCTGGAGGGGGTGATCCTCTCCGGTCAGGTCGATGCGCTGATCATCGCAGGCGATCTTTTTGATTCCGCCACGCCGCCGCAGACGGCGGTGCGGCTCTACTACGAATTCCTTGCCGCGCTTCATGCTCGCTCGACCTGCGCGGTGGTGGTGATCTCGGGGAACCACGATTCTCCGGCTCAGCTGGAGGCCCCCCGCGATCTGCTGCGGGTAGTCAACGCCCATGTCGTCCCGAATCTGCCGCAGGAGAAGATGGAGGCGCTGCTGATTCCCCTCCCCTCGGCGGAGGCTCCGCGTCTGCTGGTCGCGGCTGTCCCGTACCTGCGCGAGCGCGATTTGCGATCCGGGGAGATTGGAGAGAGCGCCGGGGCGATCCGCGAAGCGCTGGCGCAAGGCATTACGGACCGCTACCGCGAGGCGGCGGAAGCGGCGAAGGGATGGAAGGCACGCGGCATCCCCCTTCTCGCGACGGGCCACCTCACCGCCCTGGGGTCGCGCGGCTCGGCGAGCGAGCGGGAGATTCATGTCGGAGGCCTCGGAGCGGTGGGCGCGGAGGCTTTTCCGGAGTGCTTTGACTATGTTGCGCTGGGGCATCTGCACCGCCCGCAGCCGGTGGGCGGCCGCGAGCGGATCCGCTACAGCGGGTCACCCATTGCTTTGAGCTTTAGCGAGGCCGATGACGTGAAGGAGATCCGCGTGCTCGATTTTGTCGGTGATCATCTCGCGGCGCAGCATGCGCTGCCGGTGCCGCAGAGCCGCTCCCTCATCCGTCTGCGCCTTCCACGCCGGGAGCTGGAACAGCGGCTGGCGGCTCCACCGGAGACGCAGGGCGAACTGGGCGCGTGGGTGGAGGTCACCGTCACCGACGCCGACCGCTCCGAGGATCTCTTTGCGACGGTACGCGAGCTTACGGATTCATGGGAAGATGCGGAGGTGATTCGTGTAAGCGTGGCGCATGCCACTCCGCTCCCCCGGCTGGAAGCGGCCGCGGATCATGACGCGCATCAGCTCCTTGATGATCCTGCCGCGGTTTTCGCTCTGCGGCTTGATCAGGAGGCACTGGAGCCGGCGGTACGCGGGGCGGTGCAGACGGCCTTCAACGAACTCTACTCGCTCTTGCGCGAACAACAGACCGGGAACTTATCTCCCTGAAAAAATGATGCGCTCTCTTCTGACGCCTCTCATCCTTGCTGCTTTGCTATTGCCTTCCAGTAATGGCCTTGGAGCGAAACCATCGCCTTCACCCCAAAAGAAAAAGCCGTCCGCACCCCCGAAAGCCACTCCTGAAGCTTCCGTTGAAGCTACTTCAAAGTCCAAAGCGGGAGCCCAAAAGCGGCCTCGCGATGTTTTTCCCAATGCGTCGCTTTCCCCTGCCGAACTGGCCGATTTTTCAAAGAATCCCCCCACGATCCGCAAATTGATTGAGGAGGCGCTGGCCCTTACCCGACGCGACCTGACCTATACATTCGGCTCTGCCGATCCGGAAAAGGGAGGGATGGACTGCTCAGGATTTATTTACTACATCCTCCTTAAGCAAGGAATCAAAGAGGTTCCACGGGATTCCGGCGGGCAGTACGCCTGGGTACGCAAGGGAAATCGTTTCCAAGCCGTCGCGGGCAACACGTTGGCTTCCTTCGAGTTCGAAAAACTGCGCGCGGGGGATCTCCTCTTCTGGACAGGAACGTATAACGCGCGTCGTGATCCGCCCATCTCTCATGTGATGATTTACCTTGGCAAAGAGAAAGCGACCGGGAAGCCCGTGATGGTCGGCTCAAGCGATGGACGCACTTATCAGGGGAAGAGACGCTGGGGGGTCAGTGTATTTGACTTTCAGCTTCCCAAGCCGAAAGGCAGCAGTCGCTTTATCGGCTATGCCCCCATTCCGAAACTCTCCGGAGATCCAGCGGCTGATTAGAGCGGTGAAAGATGGCTTTTCAGCCACATTTACTGAAGCTCTTTGATGGCGTAGGCGTAGCCCATGTTGACCCAGACCATGGGGGTTCCCTGCGGGGAGTACCAGCCGCCGTTGGGATGCCGGACCACCCGCTGGAGGCGGTACCAGCCGTCGCCGCCCGAAGCGAGCACGCGGTAGGGGTTCATCCCCGAGCTGAGCCCGAGGCGCGGGTTCTGCGGGTCGTTGAGCGCCTCGGGGAAGCCGATCTGGTAGGTCCACCCCATTTTCAGGGCGGAGAGCTCCGCCGCCGCCTTGTCCGGTCCGGCAAACACCAGAGCCGCCGCCAGCAGGGCCGCTCCTCCTGCGTGGCGCAGCAGTCGCCTCCCGCTCTCCTTCCGGTTTGATCGCGTATCCGTATCCATGACAACCGGGGTTTCGGAAAAGAGGGGGGCCCTGGTCGTCAGGGCGCGGGGGAAGCGTCCTGTTCCTCCGGGTGCACCACCTCATAGCGCCGCCCCTTCCACGTCACTCCCCTGCCTGCGCTCAGCCGCCAGGAGTTCAGCCCGATGGCGGTCATGAGGAGCTGTCCGAAGGGGTGCAGCCAACAGCTTACCCATGTCGTCCCGAAGCGGAGCGTCAGGCCCATGCGCATCAGGTAGATCACGGCGATCTGCGCCAGCGCCAATCCGAGGGCCGGTCCGCGACTGAACCAGACAAGGATGAACGGCAGCACCAAGGTGCAGAAGGTCATCACGCCCGTGATCAGAAACGCCAGCAGCGATCCTTCGAACGCGGCGCGCATATTCTTTGTAAAGCCTTCCCAGACCTCCGAAAAGCGGTGGTACATCCGCACGCTGGAGAGCAGCCGACCGTCGGCGTTTACCAGCCGCAGGGCCGCAGACGCCGTGGCGCGCCCGAGCGCTACGTCTTCCACCATATGACTGCGCGACGCGGCGTGACCGCCGATCTGCCAGTAGACCGTCTTGCGAAACATGAGGAACTGGCCGTTCGCCGCCCCGAAGTGGCGACGCGTCGCGGGTGAAAGCTTCTCCAGCAGATCGCGACGGTCATCCATCAGCCAGCGCCAGAGCGCCTGCGGATACCCGGCCAGCGCCATATGGATCAGCGGCAGGACGAGGCGCTCGCTCCAGCTTCCCGTCTCGGGGAAGGGCCATGCGGAGAGGAGGTCGGCGCGCTGCTCCCGGGCAAAGGTCATGGAAGAGATGAGCATCTGCGGATCGTGCGCGGTATCGGCATCGAGGAAGAGGATGTACTCGCCCGTGGCCGCTTCCGCGAGCTGATGACAGGCCCACGACTTCCCGCTCCACCCCGCCGGGAGCGGCTGCCCGCGCATGACGCGGAAGCAGGCGGTCGGGTCTTTCGCCGCATCGGCCCAGCCCATGGAGTAGAGAAGATCGGCGGTCCCGTCCGTGGAGTTGTCATCGAGGATGATCACCTCAAAGTCGGGGTAGCGCTGCTGGAGCAGCGAACGTGCGCACGGGCCGATCCGCAGCACCTCGTTGCGCGCCGGGACGAGCACGGAAATCCTCGGCAACTCTTCGCCCGGGGCCGGTCCTTCCTCCTCCGCCCGCCGCCGCACGGTGGGGAACGCCCGGAGATTCAGCCAGAGCGCCACGGCCCCGAGCAGCAGGAGAAGGAGGATCGCCAGATTCCAGGTGAAAAGAAAGGTCTGCATAGAGGGGGGCGCTGATGAACCTATTGCATATCCCCAAACTGCGCCTGATGCAACCGCCGGTAGATGCCGTCGGGGAGCGCCAGCAGTTCCTCATGTGTCCCGTCTTCTTCGATGCCGTTTTGTGTTACGACCACGATCCGGTCGGCATGGCGCACGGTGGCGAGGCGGTGGGCGATGATCAGGGTGGTCCGGCCCACGGAGAGCTCCGCGAGCGCCTGCTGGATGAGCGACTCCGTCTCCGTATCGAGCGCGGAGGTGGCTTCGTCGAGGATCAGGATGGGCGGATTCTTCAGGAACATCCGGGCGATGGAGAGCCGCTGCTTCTGGCCGCCCGAGAGCTTCACGCCGCGTTCCCCGATCATGACATCAAGCCCGCGCTCCTGCTGGAGGACGAACTGCTCAAGGTGCGCCCGCCGGACGGCCGCCCAGATCTCTTCCTCGGTGGCCTCCAGATTGCCGTAGAGGATGTTTTCCCGCAGGGTCCCGGTGAAAAGAAAGACTTCCTGCTGCACGATCCCGATCTGCTGTCGCAGCGAGGTGAGCGTGATGTCGCGGATGTCCGCGCCGTCCACGGTGATCCTGCCGCCGTCCACGTCGTAAAAGCGCGGCAGCAAGCTACAGAGGGTGGTCTTGCCCGCGCCCGAGGGGCCGACAAACGCGACGGTCTGCCCCGGCTCGATGGCGAGGTCGATCCCGCGCAGGATGGCGCGCCCCGGCTCGTAGGCAAAGTCGACGCTCTCATAGACGATCCGTCCGGTCACCCGCTCCACTTCCTTTGCTCCCGGGCGGTCCGCCACCTCGGGGGCCGTATCGATCAGCTCCAGAAACCGGCCAAACCCGGCGATGCCTTTCGGGTAAAGCTCCACGACGGCATTGATCTTCTCCAGCGGTCGGAAGAGGACCTGCGTGAGCATCAGGAAGGCGATGAACGTTCCCATGGACAATCCACGATTGACGACAAACCACGCGCCGGCAATCAGCACCGTGAGCGTGACCAGCCGCATAAGCAGCAGGCTGAGCGAGAGGCTCCATGACATTACCCGGTAGGCGCGCAGCTTTGACGCGCGGAACCGCTGATTATTCACCGCAAAGCGTTCCTGCTCGTGCTCTTCGTTGGCAAAGGCCTGTACGACGCGGATGCCGCCGATGCTGTCTTCCACGCGGGCGTTGTAGTCGGCGATGTCCGCGTACATCTGCCGGATGGCGCGGGTCATGCGCCGGTTGCAACTGACCACGAGCCAGATCAGCAGCGGGACGATCACGAAGGAGATGATCGCGAGCTGGGGGTGAATCCAGAACATGAGGCCGAAAGTGCCCAGCAGCGTCATGATGGCGATAAAGACATCCTCCGGACCGTGGTGCGCGGCCTCGCCGATGTCGAAGAGGTCGTTGGAGATGCGCGACATGAGGTGACCGGTCTTCTGGTTGTCAAAGAAGCGGAAGGAGAGCTTCTGGAGATGCCCGAAGAGCTGCTTGCGCATGTCGGTCTCGATGTTGATACCGAGCTTGTGCCCCCAGTAGTTGACGATGAAGTGCATCAGCGCGCTCGTGAGGT
Source organism: Chthoniobacter flavus (assembly GCA_040392045.1). Taxonomy (GTDB): domain Bacteria; phylum Verrucomicrobiota; class Verrucomicrobiia; order Chthoniobacterales; family Chthoniobacteraceae; genus DATMFV01. The sequence continues at coordinate 8,442 of JBEBWR010000090.1, forward strand.
AGATGGCCAGCAGGCCGATGCCCGTGGTGACGATGAGGCTCCAGTCCCGCCCCGGCAGCAGGCGGTCCACAAAGAGATTCACGAAGACCGGAAAGCTCAGGTCGAGCAGCGCCACAAAGATGGCGCACGAAAAATCGACCGCGAAGAGCAGTTTATAAGGCCGATAATACGCCCCGAACCGACGCAGCATCCCCCACATGGACCCGATGGAAGCAAAAGAAACAGCTGACACGCCGCCAACCTATCGCCGCTCCGCCTCCGGAAGCAAACCGCAAAGCTACGATCGCGCCTCCGCCAGATCGCGGGAGGTAAGCCGGGCGATCCGCTCCACGGTGATCATCTCCTCGATGATCCCATAGCCGAAGCCGGGGTCGGCCCCGGGATGCCAGTAAATCTCGCTCCACCCTTTCGGGGCGCGGACGAGGAAGCGCTCCATTGCCCGGGTGTCGATCCGGCCCGTCTCCGTCAGCCCGAAGGTTCGGTCGACGTAGGCGATGCCGCGCTGGTCGAGCTTCGGGCGGGCGGCGCGGCTCAGGGCGCGGAAAATGGCCGGGAGCATGCCTCCGCTCTTCTCCCGCACGAGCCGCATGACCTCAAAATCCCCGGCGAAAGGGAGTGTATGCTTGAGCACGGTGGGGTGCAGATGCAGATGCGTATGCCCGTCCCAGTAGATCGCCGGGAATCCCAACTCGCGAAACCGGCGGAACTGCGCTTCAATCTCCGCGTCGAGCGCTTTGCCCAGCGCGGGGTGAAACGCGTAGCGCAGTCCCGCTCCGGCGGGCGATCCGGGGAGATTTCCCGCCCGGTCGGTGAGGGCCGACACCCCGCTCCCGCGTCCGCAGCAGAGCGTGAGGTGCAGCCCGACGACGAGGCCGGGATTCCTCTGCGCGATCCGGACGGCTTCATCCACGCCGCTTTCATTCACCATGAGGCTCGCCTGCGTGAGCATGCCATGACGGTAGGCCGCTTCAATCGCTTCGTTGACTTGGGAGTTGAGTCCGAAGTCATCTCCGGTAATGATGACGCACCTTGCCCCCGACGGGCGGGGTGACGGGTTTCCCTCTGCGTTCATGATTGCGCCAGAATGGTTCTCTTTTGCGGACGATACAAGCTCGGCATCGTGGCTTTTGCTGCTACCGGTCGTATCGTCCCTCATCTATTGGGCGCTCTCCTTCCGGCTCCTCGCGCGCTGGCGGCGGGAGGCGGCCCCTCTCCCGTCCGAGCTTCCGCCCGCGACTTTTTTCCGACCGGTGAAGCGCGATCTCCCGGGGCTGGAGGAGAAAGCCGCCGCTCTGCTCGCCTCGGCGCGTCCGGGGGACACCGTCCTCTTCGGCGTCGGCACAGCGGACGACGAGCTGCGCTCGCTGGCAGCCTGCCGCGAGGGAACGCCTGAGGGCGTGATCAGCCGCGTGATCCGCTGCGCTCCGCCCGCCGCGACGCTTTACAATCCGAAGATCGCAAAGCTCATTGCCATGACCGACGCGCTGGAGTCCACCGCCCCGGCGCACTGGATTGTCTCCGACGCCGAGGCGCTCCCCGATCGTCGCACCCTCGACGCTTTCCGCGCCGAGTGGCAGGCTAGCGGGCACGCCGCTTTCACCTCCGGCTACCGCTTCGGCGCTCCCTCCAATTTCCCCGAGCTGATCGACCGCCTCCCTCTCCTGCTTACGCTCTGGCCGGGGCTGCTCGCCGCAGAGTCGGGGGGCGGAGGCCGTCTCGGCTTTGCGCTGGGAGCTTGCATGGCGCTTCACCGGGATCACCTCCGGGCCATTGGCGGCTGGGAACGTCTCCTACCCTATCTCGCGGAGGATAATCGCCTCGGGCGTTTCCTCGCGGAGCGGGGGTACACAACGGGGCTCTCCCGCCAGATTCTCACGCTGGAGGGCGATCCGCAGGGCTGGCGCAGCGCCCTGCGCCATCAACACCGGGTAGCCCTCACCTACCGCGTCTGTAATCCGTGGGGCACGCTCGGGATGGCGCTGACCCACGGGCTTCCCTACGCGCTGCTCTTTGCGCTCTGGAACCCCGCTTCTCCGCTCGGCTGGAGCCTTGCCGCGCTGGTCGCTGCCGGCCGCGTGGCGCAAGCGCGCGCGATGGGCCGCCGCCTGGGGCTGCTGAGCGATGTTCCGCTCCCGCGATTTGCCGTCGGCGTGCTCGGGGCAAGCGTCGTGGAATGGGGCGCATGGTGGCTGGCGTGGCTCCCTCTGCCGGTCCGCTGGAACGACCGCGCGCTCCGGGTCGACCGTCACGGACGCTTCCAGCCTGCGCCCGAGACGCCGGAGACCTCCCCGGCCAAACGTCAGCCGGATGTCTCGCTGCGGAAGATTTAGTGGCACAACGCCCCCAGGCGTGTTATTACTTTCGTATCTACAGCCATGGTTCTGGAACTAAAAATTCGCAAAATCGGCAACTCCGTGGGCGTTGTACTGCCCAAGGAAGCTCTGGCTTACCTGAAGGTCGGTGAAGGGGACGTTATCTGCATGACCGAAGGAGCCGAGGGGAGCCTGCGGGTCACCCCCGCCAAGGCGGATTTCAATGCTCAGATGAAAGCCGCCGGGGACGTCATCAAGCGCTACCGGAACACGCTCCGGGAACTGGCCAAGTAGCGAAGCGACCGTGGATACGCCTCAATGGATTCTCCCCGAGGCGGCCATCGCCATCCATGAGATGCTTTTGGCCGAGTTTGGAGGCGCGGCGGGTATTCGCGACGAAGGGCTGCCCGACTCCGCGCTCATGCGGCCCCAAAACCTTTTCGCTTACGAGAAACCATCGTTAACGCGATTGGCTGCGTCCTATGCTTATGGGTTAATCAAAAATCATCCCTTCTGCGACGGCAACAAACGGATCGCCTTCACAGCAGCCGTTCTCTTTCTGGAGATCAACGGATGGCGGGTCGTTGCGAAAGAAGCCGACGCGGTCGTCCAGACCCTCGCGCTTGCTGCGGGTGAGCTGACCGAGGAGGAATACGCCCACTGGTTGGCTGGAAATTCGGGCTGAAGATTTAAACTTGCCGCCGGTCCCTCCCCCGCAAAGACTCAGCCGCGAGTTTTTCTATGCACCCTCTTCTCCTCACCGTTCTTAGCGGCTACCTGCTCGGCTCGATCCCCTTTGGTCTGCTGGTGGGCCGCCTCAACGG
>JBEBWR010000091.1:0-11369 GCA_040392045.1 Chthoniobacter flavus
TTCCTCGAAGCTTATCGGCGGCATGATGGTGGGGATGCGCGCTCCAGCCCCCTTCTCCGTCCGCTTGCGACAGAGCGTCATCCACTACGGGAGTCCTTTACGACCAAGCAGCCCGCTGTCCTGAAAGCGGAACTTTTTGTCGGGAATGCAAAGGCTGATTTATTCGTCTCGCCGCTCGCAGGGAATTTAAGGTGGAGCCATGATCCTTCTCAGAAAACAGATTCTGGTATCCCTCCTGGCTGCGGTTGGTTTCGCATCTTCGGTATCGGCGGCTGTGCTCGTAGAAACTCACAGCGGAGCGCCGACGGATGATCTTCTTTTCAGCGTCAGCCCTCCCGTGCTGAATCAGTCGTACTCGTGGAGCCGTTCCTCTGAAGGGGCAAATCTGATCCAGTTTGGACAATCCTTCACGGCAAGCGAAAACGCAAAGATGGCGGCGCTTACCATTCGGACGGGAATGCTCTCCACTACCGGCGCGCCGTTTGTCCTGAATATTTACCTGCTCTCGTCCGTCAACGACGGTCCGCTTCAGGGTGGAGAGCCAATCTATACCAGCACCGGCAATCTCCCGTCGGCGCAAGGCCCAAGGCCGGGATACATGACCTTTACGCTCGATAACCCGGTTACCCTGAGCAAAGAAGCGGTCTACCTTTTCACCCTGAGCTATGAGGGCGACGAGACGGGGGGAAGTCTCGGCTTTTTCCGCGGGGAAGGCACGCCGGAAGATCTGTCCGGTTCCAAGTTCTGGTATAGCACCAACGGTGGCGCCAGCTTTGCCTCGTCGGTCGTGCTTCTCGATCTCTATATTCAGGGAACGGCGATTCCCGAGCCCTCGCTGACGCTGCTTCTGGCTCCCGGGGCTGCCTCGATGTTCTTCATGCGTCGCCGCCGCACGACCTGAGCGGCTTTTGCGCGTCTTTCTTTTCACCGCCGCAGGGCCTGTCATGGCTTCTGCGGCGGTTTTTGCTTTTCGGTTCCTCGCTTTTTGCAGAACGTGAGGAGATGGGTAAGCTTCCCCCTGACGTGCACCCTCATCCCTTTACGATTGGTTCCTCCGTGCAACCTCAGCAACGCGTTAGCCTCACCGTATGGAAGCAGATGCGAACGGAGTTCATCTGGATCTACGAGGATACGGTGGCGGATGTTTTTCTGGAGCAGGTGATTCACTCTTCAAGGCAATCAGCCTTCCTGATCCGCGAGGGGAAGCTGATGATCGAGACGAAGCAGGGGAGTGTCGTCGCAGGGCCGGGGCAGTGGATCTTTCCCCGACAGGGCGATCGTGTTCAACGTTTTGCTCCCGGCTCGCGCGTCCTCTCGCTCTGTTACGACTGGAAGTGGCCGGGGAATCAGGCGGTTTTCGACTGGGATATCGGCTTGGTCCTCAGCGCGAGCGAGGCTCCGGAACTGGAGGAGAAGGCGCTACAGATCAAGACTCTGGCCGATGAAAAACTCTCCGGCTCGGGAACGCGGCTAAAGAATGAATCGGGCACGCTGTCTGATTTCTTCCAGATCAACCGGGCGTTTCACGATTGGCTGGAAGCATGCGCTCTGGTCTTCCAACGCAAGGGGGAGGAACTCCAACTCTTGAGCGGTGTCGACTCCCGTATTCTCCGCGTCATCTACATGCTCGATCATTACCTTCTCAATAAACCGCTTGATGAGAAGAAAATGGCACAACTCATCGGCCTGAGCATCCGGCAGATGAACCGCCTTTTTACCGGGCAGTTCAACATGACGCCTCACAGATACTTTGAACGGCGCCGTTTCGAAGTGGCTTTCGACCGGGTGCGTTTCTCGACCGATCCGATCAAGCATATCGCCTACGATCTCGGGTTTCCGTCGCTGTCCCGCTTCTCCACCTGGTTCTTCAAGAATGCCAATGCCACCCCTCGCCAGGTCCGAAAGCGGGCAAACCCGATGGCCTGATCCCAGGGGCGCTCCGACCTGTCGCGTCCGGAAAGGGAAACTTTTTGTCGGCGAGGAAAAGGCTGATTGGTTTGTCCCTTTTCGGGAAAGCGAATAGAGTGATAGCGATCTCCATGCAGAACATCTTCCTCCTCCGAGAGGAAGCCATTTCTTCCCTCGCCAACCGGGTTCCCCCAGCCATCGGTCGTGTCGATCGGCATCTATGATCGGCGGGGAGGATCTCCTCCGATATCTTCTGCCTGCGAGCGATCCAGCACAAAAAATCATGAAGCAGCTCTCGAGAATTTTTGCCTCCATCGCCACGGGAATCCTCCTCGCCGCCCAGCCGGTTGCAGCTTCTCAACGCCTGAATAACATGGTGTTTGAGCTCAAGCGGGTCGAGTTCCCTGCTGAGGAGTCTCCCACGTCCCGCACCGTTTCCTTCGAGATGGAGCGCGAGGGGTGGATCTATCTCGGGCTGAAGGGGAAGATCGCTCCCGGGGCAGAGATCTCGCTGCGGATTGACGGAGGCGAGATCACAACCTTGCACATCGACGGCAAGACGACGCTTCCGGAAAAGATGTGCCGCGTAAATGCGGGGCTCCACCGGCTAGAGATCACGACCGATGACGCCACCGTGCTGGAGAGCGTTGTCATCCGGGCGATACCCCAGATCGTCTTCTTCGCCATCGACAATGAGATGAGGACGCGGCACAAGCTCGATTACAGCATCATTCGCACTTACGACTCGTTATGGGATCAGGGGGTGCTCCAGAACTTCAACGTGCTCACCCTTGATCCCGCCAATCACACCAACCAGTATAAAGAAGAGATCGGGAAGTGGCGCGCGCTCGGACGGAGCGTGATCACCAAGACTTCGCTACCGAAGGATGGCAGGGAGGAGATGGAGAAGATCGAAACGCTTTGGGTGAAACCGATGCAGGACCCTCTCTCCGACGGCACCATCGTCGACGAAATCACCCCCAAGTATCAGTCGATCATCCCGTACTGGGGGAAGGTGATCCACGAACTCGGCAAGCGCCCAGATCTGAAAGGCAAGAAACTCTATACCTTCAATAGCATCGGTTTTCCCGAGATCTACATGCCGCTGGTGGAAGGGATCGTCGCTTCCAATTATTACTATGGGCCGGAAGTCTACCTGCGGCGGATGGGAGATCTCACCGGGGTTACAACCAAGATGAAAGCATGGAGGCAGGCCAAGCCGGGGATTGAAAAGCAGATGATCATCTTCCTTGGGCCGGACAATATGGCTCCGGCGCTGTCGTTCCACGTTCATCCGGAGCAGAACTACAAGGTCTTCCTTGATCGCCAGATCCGGATGTTGGCTAATGAGCCGGCCTTCGCCGACCTTGCCGGAGTGGGATTCTGGTCTGCTCACTATATGGATGACGATATCCTTTGTGCGTTCGCCCGTCTGGCACGGCACTATCTGATCGAGGGGAATACGGAGCCGCTGTTTAACGGTCCTCTGACTCTGCCCCATATTGAGAATCCCGGCTTCGAAGCAGGGGAGAAGGGCTGGAAGCTCTCCCGGGCAAATCCGGAGTCGCTTTCGATCCGGAGCAGCTCCATTCTTCAGTATAAGAAGGGACCTTACAGCGCCCTGCCAGAGGGGAAAAGGGTCCTCTATACCAAGAGAAGCAAGGAAAAGCCGAATGTTGTATCGCAGACGGTCCGTCATCTTGAACCGGGGCGGATTTATCACCTCAATGTCTATGCACTCGATCTGAACCACTTCCAGAAAGCGGAAGCCATCCCGGCAAACGTGGAGATCAGAGGAGCGGAGGTGCTTGAAGAGCATACCCGGAACAGCGTCATCCGGACCAAGGCCCGTCCGCAGGACGAAAAACCGGAAGGCGAGGAGGATCCCTTTGTTTACGAGATTGTTCAGGGCAAGGTGAATGTGACGTGGAATCACTACCACCGGATATTCCGTGCAACCGGCGAGACGGCAGAAGTGGTGATCTCGGACTGGGACCAGAAATCGGTTCCTTCCGGCGAGGAGGGACAGGAGCTGGTGTGGGACTTCGTTGACATCGCCCCCAATATCTCTCTGGAGCCGGTGCTCCCATCCAGCGCATCCAAGCCTTCTACCTCACCACGATAACGCAACCGTCCCGAAGTTATGAAATCAACCGATACCGCTGGCACGGCGGCCGCTCAACGAGGCATCACCTTGACGGAGATATTGGTGGCGCTCACGATCATTGGCGTGATAGCCGTGTTGCTCATGCCGGTGCTCTCCAAAGGGCGCGACCGGGCAAAAGCGATTGAGTGCATGCAGCGGCTGCGCGCCAGCGGTCAGATCATCACGACGCTGATCGCCGAGCGTGGCGTCTCGTGGGCGAGCTTTGCAGAGGGAACCCCGGAGCATAATCAATGGGCCCGGCGCGCGGCATCACTGGGTATGATCAAGGATCGGCAGATCGCCCGGTGCCCCCAAGGGGATACGTCCTTCGACGTGAATCACGTCTCGTGGGCGTGGCAAACCTACGGACTCAATCTCTCAAACCTTGAGACAGGAACGATGGGAGCTCTCCCGACCGCTCCGCGGGCGATCCTCTACACGCTCTACCCGGCACGGATCAAGGACGCCTCCCGCCATGTCCTGCTGGCCGACAGCGCGTCGGATACGTCGGGGCGCCCACTCCAGACATTCCGGCTTTATCACAAGGTTAGCTATCGGTCGGGGATCTACGCGCGGCACGATGGGAGAGCCAATGTGCTCTTCTACGACGGGCATGCGGAGAGCCTGACCCCTCGCGATCTGCAAACAAAGAGCGCTCCCTACTATGATGAGCATGGTGAGTTTCGGGTCCCCTCTCCGCCCGCACCATAGTCATCCCGTTGCCCCCTCCGACATCAAAAGGAGAAGACCGGCTTGATTAGCTTTCCGGGGCCATTGGCATGATAGGCGATGAAAACCTGGACCATGCTGACCGGAGTATACGGGACGCCGATCTACGATTGAGCACCAGATGCCCTCTTCCTAAACGGTCCCGGCGTGGCGCCTGTCTCAATGATCATATAAAATATGATCAGGCTTTAAGGTCCCTTGCTTCGGAGGGCGTCCAGTATGGGTTCGACTTCGTCCGCATACTCCTGCCGGTACCGTTCGTCGTCCTTGAACCTTTCGTAACCTTCTTCAACGCGTCGAACGACGATCCATCCACCTGAGTCAAGGATCAGTGTGAAAGAGACGATCAGGGCAGCAAAGAAAAGCAAGGCGGCTCTTAAAAGCTTTCCGGAAAAATCGCGAGGGACCCGTTCTCCAAACGCAATGATTGCAAACATGACCGCTCCAAGAACGGCGATCACGATCACTAGCGAAATCACGCTAATATGAAGAGGGGTGGACTCAGGCGTCCACATCCAGAGAAAAGCGGCGCTCCCGCTAAAGAACGCAATCCGCATCAGGTTGAGCAGTACGATGGCGGTGTAGCCAATGGAGAACAGCGGGAGAATCACCTGACGGAAATCGGAAGGATCGTCGGGAATTCTTTTGCGTCTCCTCATGGCTATATCTCCATCGCTAGTGTCCTGTCAGGCAATTCATTGAAGTAACTCCAAGGTGATTTTGTGAATCTCCAAGGCGCGAGTAAGGGCGGTATCTGAAGATACCGACCGCACGAGCAACGCTGGAGATTCGAAAAAGCATCGGGAATTATGAAAAGGAATTAGCTGACAGGACACCAGAGTGGTTAAAGTAAAGGCATCGCCGCTCCTTTGCAAGGCCCGAAGGCCGCTGAGGAGCGGCGATAGGATTACTTTAATCGCCCTGATCTTCGATCATGGCTTGCAGTTCGGACTCCGTGACAATGCGAATGCCGAGCTTTTCAGCTTTTGCCAGTTTACTCCCTGCTTCTTCTCCCGCGAGGAGATAGCTGGTCTTCTTGCTGACGGAGCCGACGACTTTGCCGCCTTGGTCCCGGATGGCTTCGGCGATCTCGTCACGGGGGCGGGAGAGAGTGCCGGTGATGACCCATGTTCCCGCGAGTTTGCCGCCCTGGCGGCGGGTGTCGCGTGGTTCATCGCGCTCGCCGAAATTCAAACCGGCGGCGCGCAGCTCTTCGATCAACTGTCGGTTTTCCTCCCGCACAAAATGGTTGACGATGGCCGGGGCGACGACAGGGCCGACGTCAGGGAGCGTTTGCAGATCGTCTTCTGTGGCGGCCATAAGGCGGTCGAGCGTGCCGAAGTGATCGGCGAGCGAGCGCGCGGAAGTGACGCCCACGTGCAGGATACCCAGCCCGAAAAGCAGCCGCCAGAGGGGGCGGGATTTGCTGGCTTCAATCGCCGCCAAAAGGTTAGCTATACTTTTCTCTCCGCTCCGAGGGAGGGTAGCCAGTTGTTCGGCGGTAAGGTGGTAGAGTTGCGCGATGTTCGTTGCCAGTTGGTTGGTCACCAACAGCTCGACCATGGCTTCGCCCAGTCCTTCGATATCCATTGCGCCGCGCGAGGCGAAGTGCTCCATGCGCCGCTTGACCTGCGCGGGACAGAAGGGGTTCAGGCAACGGACGGCGACCTGCCCTTCCTCGCGCGAGACCGGGCCACCGCAGACCGGACAGTTCGCAGGCATCCGAAAAACCTCCTCCGCTCCCGTCCGCCTTGCGGTGCGCACTTCGACCACCGCGGGGATCACTTCACCCGCCTTTTCGATGACGACAATGTCGCCCTTGCGGATGTCCTTGCGGGCGATCTCCTCTTCGTTATGCAATGTGGCGCGGGCGACGGTGCTGCCGCTGACAAAGACCGGCTCCAGCTCGGCCACCGGTGTGAGCACACCGGTACGCCCGACCTGAATGGTAATATCGTGTAATCGGGTCTCGGCCTGCTCGGCTTTGTATTTATACGCCATGGCCCAGCGCGGCGATTTTGCGGTGTGGCCGACGCGCTGGCGCTGAGCGAAGGAGTCGAGCTTGATCACCGCTCCGTCGGTCTCGGACAGAAACCCGTGGCGCTCGACATCCAGTCGGCGGATGGCTCCAAGGACTTCCCCGACGCTCTCTGCGATGGCCAGCCAGTCGTGAACAGGCAGCCCGAATGCCTTCAGCCCCGCGAGGGCTTCGCGGTGGGTCTTCCATTCATGCCCCGGAGCGGGCTCCAGCGCGCCGGTGCTGTAGAAGATGGCGTCAAGTCCGCGTCCGGCGACGATAGCGGAGTCGAGTTGCTTGAGCGAACCGGCGGCGGCGTTGCGCGGGTTGGCAAAGACGGGCAGCCCCTCGGCCTGTCGCTCCTCGTTGATTTCGGCAAAGCGCGCTTTGGGAAGGTAGATCTCGCCGCGAACTTCGATGAGCGGGGGGATGGCTTCAGCCGGTCCGCCAAGCTGCTGGGGGATGGAGCGAATGGTGCAGACGTTCCGTGTGACGTCGTCGCCCACGGTTCCGTCGCCGCGTGTGGCGGCGTGGCTGAGTTTTCCATCGCGGTAGACTAGCGAAATGGCGACGCCGTCGATCTTTGGCTCGATGACGGTCGGGACGGCATGGCCTGGAAGCAGCTTTTCAAGTCTGACGAAAAACTTTCCGACTTCCTCTTCCGAGTAGGTATTATCCAGTGATAACATCGGCGAGAGGTGGGGCACCTGGGAGAATTGCTCAAGCGGTCGCCCTCCGACGCGCTGGGTGGGCGAATCGGGCGTGACGAACTGGGGGTGCTTCTGCTCCAGCGCTACGAGCTCGGCGTAAAGGCGATCGTAGAGCGCATCGGAGATGACGGGGGCGGCTTCTTCGTAGTAGAGCCGGTTGTGCCGCTCCAGTTCACCTCGCAGCTCGGCAATTCGCGCGGCGGCTACGGCGGATGCGGAGAAGAGATCGGAATCGTCGCTCATGAAATCGTATGGGGCTCCCGCTTGATTTCGTCCCAGATGGCGTCGAGCTGCTCCAGCGGGAGCGCGTTCATCGTGGTCCCTTGGCCGGCGACAACCGCCTCGACTTTCCGGAAGCGGCGCGAGAACTTTGCGGTAGCGCGGCGCAGGGCGACTTCGGGATCGATCTTTGCCTTCCGGGCAAGATTGGCGACGGCAAAGAGCAAATCGCCGATTTCCTCTTCCACCCGCTCGCGTCCGTCCGGCGCGGCGAGCGCTTCGGGCTCGAGCGTCTCCTCGGTCTCGGCCAGCTCTTCACGCACTTTGGCGATCACCTGCCCGGGCGTTGCCCAGTCGAAACCGACCTTGGCGGCTTTCTTCGTGATCTTCTCGGCCTGCATCAGTGCAGGCAGCGCGGTGGAGACGCCGTCGATTACCGACTGCGGAACGGCCTCGCCGCGGCTGGCTTTTTCAGCGCGCTTGATGGCGTCCCACTGCGTGAGCACTTCGCCGCTGGTCGCCGCGGCGGCGTCGCCAAAAACATGCGGATGCCGCCGGATCAGCTTTTCGGAAATGCCGCGCGCTACGGCGTCGAGATCGAAGCGACCGGTCTCTTCGGCGATCTGACTATGCATGACAACCTGTAGCAGCAGATCGCCGAGTTCTTCGCGCAGGTGATCGGCATCGGCTTCATCAATCGCTTCGACGACTTCGTGCGCCTCCTCCAGCACTCCGCCGCGAAGGGAGGCGTGGGTCTGCTCGCGGTCCCAAGGGCACCCGTCGGGGGCGCGAAGACGGGCGACGATAGCGCGAAGTTCTTCCATTGCTGAAGGAGTCATATAGCTAGTCAGGTAGGGTAAGGCGGGAGATCAGATCCGCCAGCGTTTGCGGCGACTGCCGAACTCAACCACTTCGCTACCGCCTTTGCGGACGATGTAGATCGTCAGTCCCACGACGGCACCGATGGTCAAAAGAAAGAGCGTCGCCACGGCGCTGCTGGCCAGCCCGGGCACGGCGAGAGCTTTGTAAAAGGAGCCGAAATCGGTGATCGGTTGGCTGGCGTGCATGAAAATCTTCGCTACCCATGCGGCGAGGATGACCATGAAGATGAAGGTATAGTTCCGCTTCAGCCGTCGACCGATGGCTTCCAGTCGGCCGATCTTGAATGACGGCAGCAGCAGATCTTCGCTCACCAGCATCTGCCATTCGCCCTGAAGCATCCGCGTATTGCGCATGACAATGGGGACGAGGAAGTGCGCTTCCAGCATCCGGACACGCGCATGGTAGGCATCGTAGAAGCGATACCGTCGCGCTTCAATCCAGAGCATGATGGAGACGATGCAGACGTTGAAGAAAAAGATGATGTGCGGGACGTTGCTGAAAGAGAAGGCGACCGTGAAAATTGTCGTGGTCGTGGTGATCGCCCAGGTAGTCGTGGCGTCGAGCCGCGAGCGCCAGACCATGATGCGCCCCATCTCGCCGCGATAGAAATGGGCCATCGCGGAGACATAGGCGTTATCGAACAACGGCGAATCCTGCGGAGCCGCGTCTTCGGTCCGGGGAGCCGGGTCAGGTGTTGGATTGTTCGGATCTGGGCTGGTCATATCAGGGCCGGAACCTGATAACCTACACGATTACCGGCCCGGTTGCCACGCCCTTTTGCAAGACCCGCCGGTAGAGCGCCTCGGTTTGCCGCGCAATGGCGGGCCAGCCAAAGTGTTCTTCCACGCGCCGCCGCCCGGCACACCCCATCCGCTTGCGCAGCGCGGGATCGGCCATGAGGCGATTGATCCCCGCAGCCAGATCGCGGGCAAAGCGCTCGGGGTCTATTGGCTCGAACGGACTCTCCGCCATCTGCTCCAGCGGGACGAGCAGCCCCGTCTCCTCATCATCGACGACCTCTTTAATTCCGCCGACGGCGCTGGCTACCACTGGGCATTCACACGCCATCGCTTCGAGATTGATAATGCCAAAAGGCTCGTAGATGGAGGGACAGCAGAAGACCGCCGCTCCGGAGTAGAGCGCGATGGCAGTCCGCTTGTGCACCATCTCCTGAATCCAGACGACTCCCGGGCGGTCGAGCGCATCCACGGCCTGCTTCATCTCTGCCGCGATCTCCGGCGTATCGGGAGCGCCCGCGCAAAGGACAATCTGGAACCCCGGGTCGAGGTACCGGATGGCGTTCACCAGATGGATGATGCCCTTCTGCCGGGTGATCCGCCCGACGAACAGGACGTACGGGACGTCGGGATCAATCCCATACCCCCGCAGTGTCTCGGAATCGGGGCGAGGGCGGTACTCCTCCAGATCGATCCCGTTATGAATCACGGGGACGCGCTCCCCGGGCACGTTAAAAAGCCGGAGAATATCGGTGCGGGTTTCCGCAGAGACGGCGATCACGGCGTCGGCCATCTCGATCGCCGTCTTCTCCAGCCAGCAGGTGAAGTCGTACCCGCCGCCGAGCTGCTCGCGCTTCCAGGGGCGCAGCGGCTCCAGCGAATGCACCGTAATCACCAGAGGCAGCCCGTAGTTGAGCTTCGCCAGAATCCCGCCCCAATGGGAGTACCACGTATGGCAATGCACCAGCGATGCCTCTATCGCCTCGGTATTGAAAGCCGTACAGCGGCTCACCGCGCCAAGCACGGACTGGAGCGGCTTTGGAGCGGTCCAGTTCCCGGTGTCGATCCCGAAGCCCTGCACCGTCAGCCGACCGTCCTCCAACTGCTCGTGCTGATCACCGAAGGCCCGCACTTCCACGTCCATCAGCTTTGCCAGTTCGCGACTAAGATAGTCCACGTGCACTCCCGCGCCCCCGTAGACGTTCGGAGGATACTCGTTCGTGAGAAATAGCGCTTTCATAGAGAGACAGATTTTCCCGGCGGACACAGCCATCCCGCTCCCCCGGAGCGTAACCACCCGGGAGCCGGCAGCTAAGGACGGGTAGGGACGGAACCATACTCCCGCTCAAACCCGGCAGTTCCCAGTAAATCACGTCCGGAACCCGGCCGCGAGAAAGAATCGCGGCTCGGCCCGCTCCGACGCGCAAATTGGCGGCGATCATGAATTATCACTCTCTCCACGATCTTTATCTGCGTGAACTCCGCGACCTTCTCAGCGCCGGAAAACAGATGGCTCGCGCCCTGCCCAAAATCATCCGCCACACCTCGGCCCCCTCGCTGCGCCGCGCTCTGGAGAGCCAGCTTGAGGAGATGCACTCTCGGAACAGTCGGCTGGAAGACCTGCTGGAGGGGCACCACCGCAACGGACGTAACGCATGCAGCAGGGGAATGGAAGGAATGATCGAAGAGATCGACGAATGGCTCGAAGAAGAAGCTACCGCCGAAGTCATGGACGCCGGGATCATCGGCCTCATCCAGCGGAGCCGGCACTACGGGATCGCAGGCTACGGCTGCGCCCGCACCTATGCAGCGCTCCTTGGCCAGAGCCGCGATGAATCCCTCCTCGCGGACCTTCTTGAAGAGGAGCGGGAAGCCGATAGCGCGCTCACGCAGGAAGCCCGCCGGATCAACGCCTCCGCCAATCTTCCCGTCGGTTGATCCCGGCTCGGACCTTCATCCATCCGAGCCCACCGTTTCCCCTTGCACACCCCCCTGTTTACCGTTAATGGTTCACCTGTTGT
>JBEBWR010000092.1:0-11230 GCA_040392045.1 Chthoniobacter flavus
ATCTCGACAAGGCGCGCATCGTCTACCGCCTCGGCTAACCAGCGTTCCGCTGGACCGGTTTCGCGCTTCCGCGCGGGGTCGCTTACGCGACCTCTTTGGAGCGCAGGCTTGGCAGTCCGAGAATAAGGAGAGCCCTTAAGCTTAGGGGTCAGACCTTGAAACCCTGATATTATTGTCAGGTTTGCAAGGTCTGACCCCGCCGCGTTTATAGTTCCCTTTTTCCTCATTCCCAAATGAAGTTTGGGAACAAAGGTGGTTCAGGCCCCTCGCCCCAACAAAGCACCGCTCCGAAGAGTCGGGCGCAAGCCCGACCCGCGCGGCAGCGCGAAGAAGTCCAGCGGCACGCTGGGTAAAAATTGCCGCTTTTCAGGTCCATCCCGGGGGTTTCACCCGAAACCACTGACAGGGAGGAACTATGAAAAGAAGTCAACTCATTGCAACCATTCTTGCTCTGGCCACCGTGGGCACCGTTGCCCACGCGGACATCTGCTCGACCCGATTGCAGCCGGTAGGCGAACTCGTCACGACGCGCGCCGTCGTGGCAGAACGCCCGCTTTACCGCGCCCGCATCATTGAGCGTCCGCTTCCGGTAGCCGAGAGAATCACCACGCGCCGCATCACAACCTTGCGCCGTGTCAACCACCTGGAGCCGGTCGGTGAAGTCATCACCACGCGGCGCTCCTATCTGGACCCCGTGGGTGAACGCTATATGGACCGTACGGCCGACGGTTTTGCCCGTGTCGTAACGGCGCCATTCCGTATCGCCACGGCTCCGTTCCGGGCCTTCGCCAGCGATCCCGCACCGGAGATCGTCGGTGAACGCATCACTACGGTAACCCGTGTGAACACGCCGCGCCGGGTCTACAAGAAGAAACTCATCCGGCGTTCCACCACCACGACCACACTGGCCCCGGTGGGCGAGCGTCTGATCCTCTGTCCCTAAAGGTCAACAGAGCTAACCTGTAAAAAGAGGGCCGGGCGGAGCATTCTCCGTCCGGCTCGCTTTGTATTCCTCATAGGCGATTACACCCCCGCTACGGCATTCCGGCGGCGGGCGCGCTGGCGGAAATAGAGTTGCGCCTGCGACGGCTCGGCCCCCTCCTCCGGCTTCAAGCGCAGATAACTGCCGTCTGCCTGAAGCTCCCGGGCCTTTACCCGGTCGTTCAGATACGCAGGGAGCATCTCTTCAATAATCGACGCCCGCAGCTTCCGGTTCTCCACCGGGAAAGCGATCTCAAACCGGCGATAAAGATTCCGCGGCATCCAGTCAGCGCTCCCGAGGTAGACCACCGGCTCCGTATCATTGGCAAAGTAGTAAATACGGCTGTGCTCCAGAAAACGCCCCACAATGCTAATCACGCGAATATTCTCGCTCAGCCCCGGCACCTTCGGTCGCAGGCAGCAGATCCCCCGGATAATGAGGTCAATCTTTACCCCCGCCTGCGAGGCCTCGTAGAGTGCATTGATCAGCTTCTCATCAACGAGAGAATTGAGCTTTACGACGATCCGCCCCGGTTTACCCGCCTTCGCATGGTCGCGCTCGCGGTCAATCATCGCCTTGAAGCGTTTGGCGAGGTCAAAAGGCGAGACGAGAAGCTTCTCAAAGGGCGGCGTCTCCGCCGGACCCGTCAGCGAGTTGAAGAGCGTAGCCACTTCGCTCGTCAGAGTAGGCTCGCTCGTGAAAAGCCCGAGATCAGTGTAGAACCGCGCCGTGCTCGGGTGATAATTCCCCGTACCGAGGTGAACGTAGCGTCGGATGCGGTCCTCGTCCCTGCGGACCACGAGCAGCATCTTGCAGTGCGTCTTGAAACCCACCACGCCGTAGACCACGTGCACGCCATTCTCCTCCAGCTTGCGTGCCCACTGGATATTGTTCGCCTCATCAAAGCGCGCCTTGATCTCCACAATAGCCGTCACCTGCTTGCCATTCCGTGCCGCCTCACTGAGCGCGGCGACAATCGGAGAATCGCCGCTCGTACGATAAAGCGTCATCTTGATCGCGAGCACCGTCGGGTCCGAAGCCGCGTCCTCAATGAAATCGACCACTGTGTCAAACGGCTCGTAAGGATGATGCAGCAGCAGGTCGTCGCGTCGCAGAACCTGCCAGATGTCTGATCCGGGCGGAAGCGCGGGATCGTGCGCCGGTTTGAAGGGGCGATCCTTGAGATGCGCAAAAGCTTCGTTGGTGATCAGCGGCAGAAGATGCGTCATCGTGATCGGCCCCGGCAGCAGGTAGACATCCGCCTGCGAAAGATCAAAGCGCTCCAGCAGGTAGTTCTGAAAGTCCGCGGGACAGTCGGACTCCAGCTCCAGCCGCACGGCATTGCCCCGGTTCTTCCGGCGCAGCTCCTGCTCAATCGTGCTCAGGAGATTCTCCGCCTCTTCATCATCGATATAGAGATCGCTGTTCCGCGTAATCCGGAAGGCATGCACGCCATCGAGAATCAGCCCCGGGAAAAGCTCCACAATGTGCGCCCCGATCAGGTCCGCCAGATAGATATACTCCCAGCGACGCTTACCCTTCGCATCCCCCCCCTCGCGTGGCAGCGCGATCAGCCGAGGCAGGACACGCGGCACCTGCACGATGGCATACACCGGCTCGTCCTCTCCCGGCCGACGGGTACGCACGATGAGATTATGACTCTTATTGAGCACCTGCGGAAAGGGATGGCTCGCATCAATCGACAGCGGCGTGAGAATCGGGAAAACCTCGTTGTGAAAGTAAACATCGGCCCACTTCCGCTGCTCCTCCGGCAGCGCCGCGAAATCATGGATCAGGATATTCTGCTTCGCCAGTTCGGGAACGATCGTCTCATTCCAGAGCCGGTACTGCTCCTCCACCAGTTCATGCGTCAGCCGTTCGATCCGGCGAAAAACGACCTTGGGAGGCAGACCGTCCGGCCCGATATCCGCCACGCCGCTCTTGATCTGCTGCTTGATGCCAGAGACGCGGATCTCAAAAAACTCATCAAGATTCGACGAAAAGATCGTCAGGAATTTCACCCGCTCAATAAGCGGCTGCGTAGGGTCTTGCGCCTCTTCGAGCACGCGGCGGTTAAATTCCAGCCAACTCAGTTCCCGATTGATAAAGTTCTCCGATGCCTCCATTTCGCTGATAGAGTAACCCGGAAGCTCACTCCCGCGCAACTCCCTCCATGTGACGTTTGCATGGCATAAAAGGGCTTTGATAAGAACGCCTTCTTTCCTTATACCTCCTCCATGCATTTCCGATCCCTCTCTCTGGCCCTCACCGGCTTCCTCTGCCTGAGCGCGCCCGCTTTCGCCGAGGATGCCTCCGCTCCTGCTCAGGAAGCGCACGCCGAGTCGCCGGAGGAGAGCACTCCCGCCTCCATCGTCAAAGCCTTCTTCCTCCGCCTGGGCAAAGGAGAGATTGAAGAAGCCTACGACGAATTGCTCTCCGGCACCCGCATCGCCGAGACACCGACCGACGTTCTGATGCTGAAAAAGAAAACGCGCGACGCGATGGAGCTCGTCGGCGGTATTCGCGGCGCGGAGCTACTGGAGAAGAAAGCCCCCAGCACCCATCTCTACTCGCTGAGCTACGTCTCCCTCGGGGCAGAATATCCGCTCCAGTGGCGCTTCTACTTCTACAAGCGTACCAGCGGATGGAAGCTCATCGACATCCGGATCAGCGACCGCCTGCCGGAGCTCTTCGGAGAAAAGCCCGAGGCTCAATAATCCGCACCGAATGAGCACCGGGCTGATCGGGCGGACGCTGACCTTCATCCGCTTCTCACATACCGTCTTCGCGCTCCCCTTTGCATTGGGAGCCATGCTCGTCGCAGCGGGCGGGCTGCCCGGCTGGCGACTCGCGGGGCTGATCCTGCTGGCAATGGTCTTTGCGCGAACGGCCGCAATGGCGTTTAATCGCGTGAGCGACTGGCGGATGGATCAACGCAACCCGCGCACCGTCGGGCGACACCGGCTGGTCCCCTTCCCCGTGGCCGTGACCCTTTGCGCCGGGAGCGCGGCAGCCTTTGTCGTCACCACAGCGTTCATCAACCCGATCTGCCTCCGGCTCAGCCCGGTAGCGTTGGCGCTCGTATTTTTCTACTCCCTGACAAAGCGCTTCACCTCGCTCTGCCACTTTTACCTCGGGCTGGCCCTCTCGGTATCGCCCGTCGGCGCGTGGCTCGCGGTCACCGGAGCGTTCGCCCTACCCCCGCTGATTCTCGCGGCGGGCGTCGTACTCTGGGTCGCCGGGTTTGACCTCATCTACGCCACGCAGGATTACGAATTCGACCGCCGTGAGGGGCTACACTCGCTGGTCGTCCGCCTCGGCATCGATCGCAGCCTCGCCGTGGCCCAGTGGCTGCATGCCGGAGTGATCGTTCTTTTCGTCCTGTTCGGCTGGAGCGCGGGGCTGGGAATGGCGTACTACGCCGGACTGCTCCTCGTAGTCGGCGCGTTTATCTACGAGCACCGCGTGGCAAAACGGCGCGATCTGGAAGCGATCAACGCCGCCTTCTTCTTCAGCAACGCCTTTGTCGGCGCGGTCTTTATCGCCGCCATTGCGCTGGATCTCTTCCTGCGGAAGTAATCAGCGGATCTTCACGTTATCCTTCTGGATCTTGCTCAGCAGCTCCTGAATGAAGGTATCGAGCATCTTGTCGGTCTCTTCCTCGTTGCGTCCGAAGCGGACCAGCCCCTCCGAGATGCGGCTCATCACTGTCACAAACGCCCATGGCTGGCTGTACCCCTTCAGAGCGCGATCCCGGATGTCCATCAGGTTCCGCTCAATGTGATCGGGCGTCGTCTCGTTCGAGCCGACAAACCAGTAGTAGTCGAGGCTGTACTCCGTGACCTCGCGATCCTCCGAGACAGGGATCAGCCGGCGGTTGTGCAGCCGCGTAACGCTCAGTTCATCGCCGCCAAACTCGATCTTGCGACGGCTGGAATCCATCACCACGTAGCCCTGCGCAGGAAGGCAGCGTTCAGGGCGATGGATGGAGGTGTTCATATCCTCCCCCGCCAGCACGATGGAGACAAAAATATGATCCCCCGCCGCATTGGAATAAACCTTCCGCGCAAAGGTCGTATCCGCTCCCAGAATGTCGATCTCCCGCTGCGACACGGCCACATCCTCTCCGAACCACTCTCCCACAAAAGAGGGCAACTCCATCCGGATTCCCGGATCGGGCCGTCCGGGACTCTTCGGCAGCAATTTCAGCCCCGCGAAGCAGAGCACCATAAAAGCGAAAAGGACGATCAGACGTTGAATACTCATTGCGCACCTCCTGCAACCGCCGCTTCGCCGCCCAGCCGACGCTCCACAAAATCTCCTGCCCAGTTGACCAGCTTGGCAAAGACCAGCATCGCTATCACGGCGACCGGGAAGAAAACATACCCGGAATAATCGTGCATAATCC
Organism: Chthoniobacter flavus; assembly: GCA_040392045.1. Classification (GTDB taxonomy): domain Bacteria; phylum Verrucomicrobiota; class Verrucomicrobiia; order Chthoniobacterales; family Chthoniobacteraceae; genus DATMFV01. The sequence continues at coordinate 5,391 of JBEBWR010000092.1, forward strand.
CGGCGGCAAACTCCGGATCGTAGTAGCGGGCCGCCAGGACAATCCCCATAATCCGCCCGATATTGCCGACGACCGCAAAGAGCAGGGAAGCGCCAAAAATGACCACTTTTTTCCAGAGGCGATTCTGCGTGAGGTGAACATAGACCGCCGTCAGCATCGTCATCGCCGCAAGCGAACGGATTCCGCTGCACCCTTCCGCAATTTCAAAATTGAAAGTACCATCCGTCGCCGTCAGCGTCGTTCCCATCGCCTGCACGCCGATCCCGAAAAACCGGGTAATCAGGCCAACCGATTCCGTGATCAGGAACTGGAGGTCGAAAGTGGCCTGAGAGATGGCCGCCACGGGAATCATAAAAAACAGAAAACACGCCGGAAAAAGCAGCAGTCGGGCCACGCGGTTGCCCCAAAGGAAACTGGCGGTACCCAGCAGGAAAAAAGGAAGCGCCGCCAAAGCGATCCGGGGCTGGAGCGAGCGGACCGAAAAAATAAAAAGCAGAACACCGAAACCGACTCCAAGCAGCCCCCAGTTATTCCCCTTACCCGCCGCTTCCCGCAGCCGGTGCCGCGCCATCCAGATCAACCCCAGGGCGATAAAGGGGACCATGCGACCATGCTCCTGTTCGCCATCCAGAGTCCAAAACCATAGCCACTGCGTAACCGAGGCGGTCTCGTTCAGGAAAAGGTCGCGAAATCCATAGAGCCAGACAAAAAAGCCGATGAACCCCGTAAACAGGGCGATCGCCAGCGGATTCTTCCCGCACCATCCGGCAAACGCTGTCAATTCTTCTCTGATCGACAGTTCTTCATTTGATTTTGGGGTGGAAATCGGGTTCTCTGAAGCGCTCGTCGCGGCCGCTGCGCCTGTGGCACCGATTTCCAAACCTTCTTTCGGAGGTTTAGGGGAGTTGGTTTCCATAAAAAACGGCCTTACCTTACCCGACAATCTCTCACTTGCAACTCTTGATGGAAAAACCTCGTACCCGTTCCGTGCTGGGGGTTCCCCTGTCGGTTACCGACTACGACGGCGCCGTGGCCACCACCCGCCAATGGGCCACGACCGGAGACCGCGCCTACGCCGTAGGCGCGGCGGCGACCCATTTTGTCACGCTCTCCCGGCACGACGCCCGTTTCCGGAAATCGCTGGAGCGCTTCGACCTGATTACCCCGGATGGGATGCCCTGCGTCTGGGTGATGAACGCAAAAGGAGAGCGGCTCAAGGACCGCGTCTACGGCCCCACGCTGATGCTCCATGCGCTCGCCCAGCCGGGCATGCGTCATTTCTTTCTCGGAGGCACGCCCGAGCTGCTGGAAAAGCTGAGCGTCAATCTCCGGGAGCGTTTCCCCGACCTGATCATTGCCGGGAGCTATGCCCCTCCCTTCCCGCCGTGGCCCGAGGGCGAGAGCGAACGAATGATCACGGCGATCTGCGAATCCGGCGCAAACTATATCTGGGTCGGCCTCGGCTGCCCCAAGCAGGAGAATTGGATCGCCGACCACCTCGACCAGCTCTCCCCCGGCGTTTACTTCGCCATCGGAGCCGCGTTTCTCTTTCACTCCGGGGAGGTAAAGCAGGCCCCCCGATGGATGCAGCGCAACGGGCTGGAGTGGCTCTTCCGCTTCGCCTCCGAGCCACGCCGCCTCTGGAAGCGCTACGTGGTTTACAATTCCCTCTTCATCTACCACGCAACGCTGGAGCTGCTCCTCCGCCGGGATTAGCCCTACTTGCCCTACTTCCCGTCATCGTTATACGTGACCTGAAGGTAGGTATACGCCTTCAGCCCGCGCTCGTAGCTGTTGAGCAGCTTCATGCCTTCATTCGGACGTAGGCGGTCGCACTTGATCGCCGCGTCCACCTGCGCCTTGAAGCGGCGGACGAGATCGGCCTGCTCCCATTGGGTCAGCGCGAGAACATCGCTGATCGTGCTCCCCTCCAGCGTCTCCTCAATGTAGAAGCCGTCGTCTTCGTCTTCATCGAGGAAGACATGCGCCTCGTTGACGCGACCGAAGAGGTTGTGCAGGTCGCCCATGATATCCTGATAAGCGCCGATCAGGAAAAAGCCGATGTAGTACGGCTTACCCGGCTCCAGCTTGTGAAGCGGCAGCGTCTCCTTCACATCCTGAAGATCGATGAACTTGCTGACCTTTCCATCCGAGTCGCAGGTGATATCCACCAGCGTCCCGTTCCGCTCGGGACGGTCGTGCAGCCGATGGATCGGCATCACGGGGAAGAGCTGCCCCAGCGCCCAATGATCCAGCAGGCTCTGAAACACCGAGAAATTGCAGACGTACTGATCGCCCAGCGCCACCTCCAGCTCCTTGACTTCATCGGGGATATACTCCTCCTCCTGCTCGCGGAAATATTGAACAATCCGCCGCGCCACGCGCCAATAGATCTGCTCGATCTTCGCCTTGCTCTCCAGATTGATCAGCCCGAAGCCGAACATCGAGAGCGACTGCTCCTTAATCTCCTGAATATCGTGCAGCGTCTCCGTGCGGTTCGTCGCCGTAAGATTCCGCTCCGTATCGAGAATATCGTGGACCAGCTTGTGATCCTCCTCAGTCACTTCCGGCATCTCCTCATTGCCGCCCTTCTCAATCGCGCCAAACGCCTCGACAACGAGTACGGAGTGATGCGCCACAATCGCGCGGCCGCTCTCGCTGATGATCGTCGGATGCGCCACCCCCTCGGAGTCGCAGACATCCATGATATTGTAGACCACGTCGCGGGCGTACTCCTGAAGCGTATAGTTCATGGAGCTGTCAAAGGTCGTCTTGGAGCCATCGTAGTCAATGGCAAGACCGCCGCCGACATCGAGGTAGCCGAGGTCGTGCCCCATCTTCGCGAGCTTGGAGTAATACCGGGCGGCTTCGCGGACCGCCCCCTTGACCGTACCGATATCGGGTACCTGAGAACCGACGTGGAAATGGACCAGCTTAAGCGCATGCGCCAGCCCCGCCTCCTTGAGCTTCGTGCTGGCAGTGACGAGATCAGCGGTGGAAAGGCCAAACTTCGCATTCTCCCCGCCACTGGTGGCCCACTTCCCGGCCCCCTTCGATTGCAGCCGGACCCGCAGCCCCACCATCGGCTCCACGCCGACCTGTTTGGAAACATCGAGAATCTGGTAAAGCTCCTCCAGCTTTTCCACCACCATGATCACGCGCTTGCCCAGCTTGTTCCCCAGCAACGCATTGCGGACAAACTGCGCGTCCTTATATCCGTTACAGATAATCACGCTCTCCGGGTCGTCCATGATCGCCAGCGCCGCGATCAGCTCCGGCTTGCTCCCGGCCTCAATGCCGAGGTGAAACGGACGCCCCGCGTCGACAATCTCCTCCACCACCTCGCGGAGCTGGTTCACCTTGATCGGGAAAACGCCCCGGTAGACGCTCTGATAGCCAAATTCGCCAATCGCCGACTGAAAGGCATGGTTGATCGACTCCACGCGGTGTCGTAAAAGATCCTGAAACCGCAACACCAGCGGAAAGGTGAGGCCGCGGTCGTGCGCATCCTCAATTACCTCCATCAAATCAACAGCCTTCGACGGATCACGCGTCGGCAGGGCCTCGACGTTGCCCCGGCTGTTGATCGAAAAGTATCCCGTGCTCCAACGGTCGATGTTGTAGAGCGCGATGGCGGATTGATGGTTCCAGTCTTGCATGGTTCAGTTCAGCAAGGGGCATACTAGGACCCGCCCACGGCAATGCAATCACTCGAATGAGTTTTTTTCCGATTCGACTCGGATTTCACACGGTTGCCACATTTCCCCCTCTCCCCTGATGGAAATGAACCCCTCTTCACCTCCGCGCCCCGTCCCGGTAAGAATAGCGTCATGGTACGGATGGAGCTCTATCAGCAGGATTGCCTGGAGGGGATGGCCGGGTTGCGCGACGCCTCGGTGGAAGTGGTGATCACCTCGCCGCCCTACAATCTCGGCGTGCGCTACTCGGCGTACCGCGACGACGGCGGACGCGGCGCGTACCTCCAGTGGGCGCGCTGCTGGGGTCGGGAGCTGCGCCGCGTCCTGCGTCCCGGCGGGTCGTTCTTCCTCAATCTCGGTGCCACCCCCGCCTCCCCCCTGCTACCGCACCAGATGGCGCTGCTGATGAGCCGCTTTTTCCGGCTGCAAAATACCATTCACTGGGTCAAATCCATCGCGCTCTCCCGCCCCGGCGGCGAGATCGTCTCCGCCGGACACTTCAAGCCGCTCAACTCCCGGCGCTACCTCACCGACTGTCACGAGTACCTCTTTCATTTCACCCCCGAGGGAAACACCCCCATTGACCGCCTCGCCGTTGGCGTCCCCTACACGGACAAAAGCAACATCCGCCGCTGGCAGCACACCGGCGGACGCGACCTCCGCTGCCGGGGAAACAACTGGTTCATCCCCTACCCCACCATCCGCCAGCGCAGCGCCGAGCGCCCCCACCCCGCCACCTTTCCCGTCGAGCTGGCCGCCATGTGCCTGAAGCTCCACGGCGTCGATCACTGCTCCACCGTCCTCGACCCCTTCCTCGGGCTCGGCTCCTCCGCCCTTGCGGCAGACCGGTGCGGCGCGGGGCGCTTCATCGGCTACGAGATCGACGGAGAGTACCTCGCGGAAGCCCGCGCGCGGCTGGAGCGGAATGCGCGTGCGGTTTAGGCGTGCGGTTTAGCTTTGATTTCAGCCGGGGTTTCCGGTTTGCTCAGGGTGTGTTCACGAATTGAGAAAGATGGATGAAAAGACGCATTTTGAGATCAAAATCGGGCTTCTGAGGAAGTCTGAATCGAGATTCGGACTTTTGAAGAAACCGACTTTTGAGCCAAAAGGGGGCTTTCAGCCGCTTTCGGCAAATTCGTGAACACGCCCTAGGGCTTTTCCGGCATGCTCTCCTTTATCCTACGTCGGTTCGCCTCGATGCTGATGGTGCTCTTCTGCGTCGTGTCGATCACGTTTTTCCTCATCCGGCTCGCTCCCGGCGGACCGTTTGACAAGGAGCGGAAGCTGCCGCCCAAAATCGAGCAGGCCCTTCTCGCGCGCTACAACCTCGACGGCTCCCTCTGGCAGCAGTACACCGGCTACATGGGCGACCTGCTCAAGGGCGACCTGCGGCTCTCCACCTCCTCGCGAAACTTCTCGGTCAACGAACTGCTGGCGCAGACCCTCCCGGTCACCCTCCTGCTCGGCTCCTGCGCCTTTGTCATCGCCACCGTCGGCGGCGTCGCCCTCGGCGGCTGGGCCGCCGCCCGAAAAGGTACTGCGGGAGAGGCAGGCGCCATGCTCCTCTCCATGCTCGCCATCTCCCTGCCCACCTTCGTCACCGGGCCGCTGCTGATCCTCATCTTTTCCCTTCAGTTCGGCTGGCTGCCCGTGGGCGGGCTCGACTCCTTCTCCAGCCTCATCCTCCCCTCGCTCGCCCTCGGCGGCCCGTTCATGGCCTACATCGCGCGCCTGACCCGCTCCAGCATGCTCGAAGTGCTCGGGCAGGACTATATCCGCACCGCGCGCGCCAAAGGCGTCGCCGAGTGGAAAGTCGTCTCCAAGCACGCCGCCAAAGTCGCCCTCCTCCCCGTCCTCTCCTTCCTCGGCCCCCTCGCGGCCAACCTGCTCACCGGCTCCATCGTCATCGAAACGGTCTTCAACATCCCCGGAGCCGGGAACTTCTTCGTCAACTCCATCCAGAACCGCGACGGCTTCCTACTCGGCGGCGTCGTCATCGTCTACTGCACCCTCCTCGTCGTCCTCAACCTCCTCGTGGACATCGCCTATACCTGGATGGACCGCCGCATCAAGCTCTATGAAACCTAAGCTCCACGAGCGGCCCGGAGCATGGATGCTCCTGAGGCGCAACCGGCTCGCCAT
>JBEBWR010000093.1:0-11228 GCA_040392045.1 Chthoniobacter flavus
CCATGATGATCGGCGTGTCGTGCGACTCGGGGAGCCGGAAGTGCTTGTTCTTCTGTACAAAAACTTTGACCTGATCGCCGACGTTCGCGAGGTCCGCGAGGTAGGTGGAGGCGACGCCCTTGCGCTTGCGGCCATGCGATTCATAGCGCACGGAGGCGATGGTGAGATGCACGGCGTCCTCCACGGCGGCCTGACTGGAGGCGATGGAGTAGAGGCGCTGCGGGAGCTGACGGAGCAGGCCGAGGAGCTGCCCGGCGGTCAGCCCGTCCGGCGCAAAGTCCGTGATGGCGTCGACGAGCTCGCGACCATAGATGTAGTCTTTCAGGGCGTCCTTGCTCTCTTCGCCCAGCAGGGTCTTGAGCTTGTCGGAGCCGGTGAGCGCGTTGAGCTTCTCCAGCAGATTTTTGGAAAGTGTCGTGATGTCGTATTCTTCGGCGAGCGCTTCGCGCAGGCAGCCGAATTTCTCCACCGGCGCGGCTCCATCAAGCTTCGCGGCAGCGAGGACGCCGTCGACCACGTCGGGGGCGTTCACGGGAACCACCGCGAGAGCATCGCCCGGCTCGTAGGTGATGCCGGAGCCTTCGAGCGAAATCTCGTAATGCCACGTCTCCTTGATCGAGCCGCGGTTATCGTTGAGCAGGCCCTTCTCGGTCAGCTCGGCAGCGAAAGGCTGGTCGCGGTCGTACTCGGTGGAGGTGCTGGCGCCGACGAACCCGTTCAGGGAGAAGTCAAAGCCGACCGGCTCCGGCTCCGCCGAAACGCCTGCGGCAAATACGTCGAGGGCGGCCTGCATCCACTTGGCGTGCGGCTCTTTGTAGGCGACGTCGCAGTCCTGACGGTCAACCACGCGGGTCGCCCCAAGGGCTTCGAGCCGGGCGTCGACTTCCTTGCCGACCTGACAGAACTTCTCGTACGCCGTGTCGCCGAGGGCGCAGACGGAGTAGCGCAGCTTGTCGCTCAGCTTGAGGTCGTTGGCGAGGAAGGCTTTGTGGAATTTCTCCGCGCTTTCCGGAGCATCGCCTTCGCCCCACGTGCTGACGATCACCAGCAGGTTCTCGACTTTCTCAAGGAAGGACGGCTCCACGTCGGCCATGTTCGTGATCGTGGCCTTCAGACCGCGCTTGGCGGCTTCCTTCGAGGTGAGGTCGGCAAGCTTCTCGGCGTTGCCGGATTCGGTACCGTAAAGAATGGTCAGCTTCGGGCCTTTGGCGGGACGGGCGGGTGCAACCGCTGCGCCAGCGGCTCCGGCGGACAGAAAGCCGCCGAGCCAGAAGCGCTGCTCGGGAGCCAGAGCGGCTACGAGCGAAGCAATCGCCCGACGTTGCTCGGGCGTAAAGGGTGCGTGGTCAGGAATCATAGATTAGTTGGAGCGTCGTAAAGCGCGTAAGGAAACGCTGGCGGAATCAGCAATGCAAACCCGAAATGCCTCTCTGTGAAAGAGACTCCGGGAAGTAGTCGTGGAAAACAGGCGTCGGGATGCGATACAACGCTGCCATCCTGCCAGAGCCGGGAAGGTGTTCATAGGTACAGATGTGTTTTTTTCCATCAGATACAGATTCTCCGTATTTCCTACTTCAATTTAGGAGAATAGAGCTTATCCCTCTGTAAATAAAGCAAAAACGCACTGTGGAGAAAAAAAAGACAAGGTGATCTGTATTGCAAGCCAGAAGGTTTCTGGCAATCTGTATCCATGCACACCGAGGCCCCCACCCCGCTCTACCTCCAGCTGGCGGACCGGATCGAGGAGATGATCTCGCACGGGATGTTTCGCCCCGGCGACCGCATTCCATCGGTACGGACAACGAGTACCCAGCATCAGGTGAGCGTGTCGACGGTGTTGCAAGCCTACACGCTCCTGGAGGACCGGCGACTGATCGAAGCGCGTCCGAAGTCCGGCTACTATGTTCGCAGCCCCCATACCGCCTACGCCAGTACACTTCAGACGCCTGCCGTCTCCCGCCGGATTCCGCCGGCGAAAAGCCTAAGCCGCTTTGCCCCGCTCATGGAGCTGGTGCACGACGTGGTGAACCCCGATTTCGTTCGCATGGGCGGGGCGCACCCCAGCCCGGAGGTGCTCCCGGGGCGGAAGCTTTCCCGGCTGATGGCGTCGCTGGCGCGACAGCAGAATTTCTCGACGATCTCGTGTGACCCCGCGCCGGGTTGCCAGCGTTTCCGCACGGAGCTGAGCCGCCGCTCGCTCGACTGGGGCTGCTATCTGCCGCCGGACGATTTCGTTGTGACCAACGGAGCGACCGAAGCGCTCTACCTTGCCCTCTCAGCGGTGGCAAAGCCGGGAGAGACCGTGATCATCGAATCGCCGACGCACTACGGCGTGCTCAACATCATGAGCCAGCTCGGGCTAAAGGCGCTGGCGGTCCCGGCGTCGCCGAGGGAAGGACTCGACCTTCAGGCCACGCGCACCGTGCTCCAGCGTCAGCGGGTGTCGGCGATTGTCGTGGTGCCCAATTTCTGCAATCCGCTCGGGAGCTGCATGCCGGAGGTGAACCGGGCGGCGCTCGTCCAGATGGCGGCGGAGCACGAGGTGCCGATCATTGAGGACGATGTCTACGGCGACCTCCACTTCGAGGGAGAGCGCCCCCGCTGTCTCAAGGCGCTCGACCGGACAGGGAGCGTGCTGCTCTGCGGCTCGTTCTCCAAGACGCTCGCGCCGGGCTACCGCGTGGGCTACATCTCGGCGGGGAATTTTCAGGATCGGGTGATCCAGACCAAGACGGCCATGAATTTCTGCAACGCGCCGCTGATGGCGCTGACCGTGGCGGAATTTCTGCGCAACGGCGGCTATGAACACCATCTCCGCTCCCTCCGCCGCACCTTCCGCGAGCAGCTTATCCTCATGCGCGAGGCGCTGGCGCAGGCTATGCCTCAAAGGGTAAAAATCACCGACCCGCAGGGAGGCTTTGTGCTCTGGGTGGAACTGCCCCAGCAGGTGGACGCGCTGGCGCTCTTTCATGAGGCGCGCAAGCGGCATATCAGCATCGCGCCGGGGCATCTCTTCTGTCCCGCGGGGGAATACCGCCATCATATGCGGATCAGTTGCGGGCACCTCTGGAGCGACCGCGTGGGCGAGGCGGTGAAGACGCTGGGGCAACTTGTGCACGCCGCCCTCTGAAATCCGCTTGCTTTCGACCGCCCGGCGAGCAATTTTTACCCGAGTATGTCGGACAAAGACCACCTCCTGGAACGCGCCCGCAAGGCCGAAAAAATCATCGCAAGCCCGCAGGATTTCAAAATTTGCGAGGGCTGCGACTCGATTGTGGCAGCCCGCGTGGCCACGTGTCCGAACTGTCACGGCTACCGCTTTGAGGAAAGCGCCGAAGCCGTCGTGCTTCAGGCCCAGCTCCTCGCCCAGCGAGCACAGACTAGCGTGGCGAGCGAAGATTTGTTATAACAGGCGGCGCTATGAGTGCGCCTCCCCCCACCCGCTCCCAAAAAGGAAAGATCGTTTGCGCGGCTTTAGCCGTGGCCGTTTTGATCGGGCTGGCTTTCTTTCTTGTCCTCTTTTTCACCCCGCAATTCCATCCAAGCGGCAGAGCCCCCCTTAGGGATCTCAAAACCTTTTACCTCTGCATCCTGTTCTATGCGCAGGACCATGGCGGAGCCTATCCACCGGATCTGATCACGGTCGTTAACGAACAGATCCCCGCAGGGCCGTCCCGGGAAAGTTTTCTCAAGCGATACTTCAGCAGCGACGGCAGGCCGATCCCCGCCCTGCACTACCACAAGCCGCCCCCCACCGCCAACGTGCAGACGGCTCCACTCCCGCCGGATACGGTCCTTCTCACTTACGACGACGAAAAGGCGCATATCTACGTCACTGCGGACGGCGCAGGGAAAGTGGAGAAAAAAACCCGATGAGCACTCCCTCTTCCTCCAAATGCTCCGGTCGCAAAACCAAACTCCCGATCCTCATCGTCGCGGTCCTGATCGGGCTGGTATTTTCCTACCTTGTATTGGTGCCGTTCAGTCTACGCGGGCCGTTGGAACACCCCGATCGTTCGGCTACGCTCTCCGAACTCAAGCAGGTCTACATTGGCATCCGGATGTACAGTAGTGACCATGAAGGCAGTTATCCACCCGATCTTGAAACCGTTATTCGGGAGGGTTACCTCGGAAAGAACTGGAGGTATCTCCGGGAGGATTCCGGAGGCAGCGGAACGTTCTCCTCCCGCCTGCACTATCACAAGCCGTCCGCTATGAAGAATGGCTCCTCTATCTCGCCATTGCCCGACACGGTTCTGCTCAGTTATGAGAATGGGGACTACGACTTCATTATCGCCATAAACGGCTCGGGGAAGATGGAACGGAAGGGAGTCTCACAATGAGTAGCATGTCCCGCAGAAACAGAATTGCTCTGAAGGTCCTTATCTATGGAACAGTGATCGGACTCCTGTCTTACCTGGTTCCGATGAGAACAGTCGTGGAAAAACCGGAATCGATGAGACGGATGTCCGATATAAAACTGCTCTACATCGGTATCAGGCTTTATGCGGATGACCATCAGGACCGCTGCCCTCCAACGCTTGATGCGCTAATAGAAGAAAAATACCTCCCGAAAAAACCCGAACTTCTGACCACCGGCTCCGGGGAAAAACAGGCATTCTCCCCTCGCCTGCGCTATCACAAGCCGTCGTCTGATACAGTATTCTCCTCCCTCGATCCTCAGAGCATCCTCCTGAGCTACGATCATGAAAAATATGAGATCACGGTCACCGCAGACGGCTCGGGGCAAACCAGGAAAAAGCGCTAACCTACTCTTCGCGGGAAATCAGCTTCACGGCCTCCACCGGTTTGTCCGGGTTGGCCCCGACGGTTACCCTATTCCCTGATCCTGGCTGATTCTGTGGAGAGCTGAAGCTTCCGACCAGCACTTGCGTGGAGCCGGGGCGGACGTGCTTCAACTCAAAATAGCCCTCCTCATTCGTGTACGTTGCCGGATGAACAAAGGCGCACTCCGCGCCGTCTGTTCCGTGGGCACTCACCCGTTGCCGGACTTTTGGGGGCGTGCCTTCGGGCGTCACTACTCTCCCCCGGATGATGGCGGGACTCGTGAGACGGATTTCCAGACGGTTCATTGTCTCTCCCGGCTCGGTGGTGAAGGGACCGACGACACCGTTCGCCCACGTCCGTCGTGCGCTGTAGGGGCCATCGTGCGCCGTGAGAGCCATCTTCACCTGATGACTTGCCGGGAGCAGCAGGCGGAAACGTCCGGCCTTGTCCGTCGTGGCGTCAAATCGTCTGTCATGGCCATACGAGGAGAACGGGCTGCCACTTCCATACACCGAGGGCGTAACCGTAGCTCCCTCTACCGGCTTCCCGTCGGGGTCTCGCACAATGCCCTCCATCCGCACCCCATTCTCCAGATAGATCGTGACCTGCTTTTCCCCCTCGGCAGGGGGATCGAACGTGAGATTATCGAAATTCCACTGAATCCCCGTAGGGGGAAACTGGAGTCGCTCGCGATCCGATGCCGCTTCTTCCGACCACCAGCGGGTGTAGCCGATCTCTGAACCGTCAAGGTTGAGGAACAGAGACGTGCCAGTGGTCCCCTTAATTGCGATTTTGCCGTCGGCATCAGAGACAGCATTCCACATCTCACGTTGGAAGCCGCCTTGAACTTTCATGCCTTCTACCGGCTCGCCCGATTGGGAATCCACCATTCTCAGCATCAGTGTGCCGCCGGGTTTGGTCGTGATGTGTATCGTCCGCTGTTGATCCCGGCGAGCTCCACCTCTGAAAGCTCTGCGACCTCGTCCTCGGCTGCGCGAACGATGAAGGTATACGCTCTTCTTCGGGATTTCGCGGCTCCATGCGCACCGCTTCTTTCGCGGCCTTTCCGGAGCGGATTTCCAGATCGTGGATGCTACTTACCGCTCCCGCGCGGTCAATGACGGGCATCTGCCGGCCATCTACTTCCGCTGACCATGAAAGTGTCCCGGGAGGGAGCTGATCCACCGTGGCCTTGCCCTCGGCATCAGTGGTGGCTATGTAGCGCGCCTCCGGGCCGGGCGTCTTTCGGCCAAGCAGGTGATCCGTTGTGCTGGAAGGAATGCCGAAGTTTTCCCGGTCTTCGCTGTCTTTCAACTGGTCGCACCACCGCTTCGCGTGGCGAGGATCTGTATGACCTGACGCTCGCGCGGCGGGAGATTTCCGGGGTAATGCTGGTTTTCTAGCACGGTGCTGGAAAACCAGCACAAGAGCTTTATGTCAACCGGTTTTCCTCCCCTTCGCGACAGTTACGGCTTTTCCTGCCGCAGCCGCTTAACGACTTCTTCAACGTCGTCGGCTTCAAACTCGGTGAGGTATTCCCCAGCCCAGATGGCTTCCGGAGTTCCCTCTTTCTGCTGGTACTTCTTCAGCTCCCGCGTGGCATCCTCCCGGGGAAGAAGGGCGATCATCAGGGCGTAGATCAGCCCTTCTTCGCCCTTCCACTCTTTCGCCCGTTTCATGACGGGGGTGATGAGGGCAATCCCGTGCCGATCGGCGATTTCTTTGGAGGCCCTGATGAACTTCTCCTCTCCAATGTCTCCGCTATCGTTGGCAGCCCAAACGATTTCCAGCCGTTTGACGCCTTCTTCTGCGGTCCCGGCAAGGGCGGAGGCGCAAAACAGACCGCCGACCAACAGGAGAAGAAGTGGTTTCACTGCGGTCCGTCAGGCTTCGCCGCCGTTTTCGAGGAATTCGCCGATACGGCGGAATTTCTCGTAGCGCTGGGCGAGGAGCTGCTCCATGGGGATCTGCTGTAGCTCGCGCAGGTGGCGGGTGACGACCTCCTTGAGGTTCGCGGCAGCGGCGCTGCGATCGTGGTGAGCGCCGCCGAGCGGCTCGGAGATGACCTCGTCGATGAGGTCAAGCTCCCGAAGGTTCCCGGCCGTGAGCTTGAGGGCTTCGGCGGCTTCGGGGGCGTGCTTGCGGTGTTTCCAGAGGATGGCGGCGCAGCCTTCGGGGGAGATGACGGAGTAGTAGGCGTTCTCCAGCATGAGGACGCGGTCGGCGACACCGATGCCAAGCGCTCCGCCGGAACCGCCTTCGCCGATGACGATGGCGATGGTGGGAGTGCGCAGGACCATCATCTCGCGCAGGTTCACGGCGATGGCTTCGGAGATATGCCGCTCCTCCGCGCCGACGCCGGGGTAGGCTCCGGGGGTGTCGATCATGGAGACAACGGGGAGGTGAAACCGCTCGCCGAGCTTCATAAGCCGCAGGGCTTTGCGGTAGCCCTCGGGGTGGGCGCTGCCGAAGTTGCGCAGGATATTCTCCTTAACGTCGCGGCCCTTCTGGTGGCCGATGACAACGCAGCGGATGTCGTCGAGCGTGGCAAAGCCGCCGGGCATGGCATGGTCGTTGCCGAAGGCGCGGTCGCCATGCAGCTCGACGAATCGCTCAAAGACCATGTCGATGTAGTCGAGCATGAAAGGCCGGGCGGGGTGCCGGGCGATCTGGACGCGCTGCCACGCCGTGAGCTTGAGGTAGATGTCCCGCTTGGTCTGCTCCAGGACTTGCTCCATCCGCGAGACCTCCTTTTCGAGGTTGATATCCTGATCGCGGGATTGGCGTCGGAGATCCTCCAGCTTGGTCTGCAAGTCGATGATCGGCTTTTCAAATTCGAGCGGTTGAACTTTCATGAGCGGTTACTGAATGAAAACTGGAACGTTTTTTTCCAGCAAAGTCGAGAGTTCTTCCATGTCAGCGTCAGAAAAAGCGATACCGCCATTGGGCTTGCGCCCCGATTGGGAGTAGAAAGTGTAACGCGAGGCGTTCAGCTCCACCCAGCGGGTACTGGCAGCGTATTCCTTGGAGCCGAAGGTGACGCGACGCCCCTGATACCATGCGATGATCTGCTTCACCTTGGTGTTCACGGGCTCTTTGTCCTCCGGCGCGTGCCACTCGACGGCCCGGTAGCGTTTGAAGAAGCGGTGTCCATTCAGCAGGACGAGTTCCTGTTTCTTCCGGTCGACTTCGATGGCGAAGCTGATGCGATTGATGAAAAGCACCTGACCGACGCGCAGCTTGCGCGGGTCTTCGAGGTTATTGCACCGCATGATCAGCTCCCGCGAGACGCCGAAGCGGCGCTCCAGACGTACGATGGCGTCGCCGCGCTGGATAACGTAACGTTCCTTTTCCGGCGAGGGCGTGGCGGAGAAAAAGATGTCGGTATTGATCTTCCCCAGCCGGTCGCGCGCTTTGTCGAGCGCGGTGGAGAAGGGGTAGGTGTCGAGAAACTCCTCCAGCCTGCCCCGGGCCTCCAGCGGCTCCATGCCGGCGATTTCGGCCTCAAGGGCGGTAAAAGCCTTCTCGCCCGGATCAGGCGGCGGCGTGTACCCTTTGACGGCCTCCTCGGGGGGCGGGATGTTCGGCGCAACGAAAAGGCTGTAGGCGACTTTCCAGGCAGGGATGAAGATAGCCGCACAGAGTCCGAGGATCACGGCTGCCTTAATCAGCAGGATGGTGCCTCCCCGGCTCTCTTCCTCTTCGTAGCGGCGTTTCTTCACAGGCGGTTGATCACGAGCGATGTTCTACAGCAACCCCCGACGGCGGAGATCATCCATATTTCCTCCCGCAGATTGCTGGATCAGATCAATCGTAAATTTCAGCAGGCAGACCTCCCATGCGTCATCCACTCCTACGATAATCGCGCTGAGCGGTTCGTCGGACTTGCCGATATCGTTCTTCACGCGGTCGGCGACCTCGTCGACGCTGCCGTGGACGACGTTCTCGACAATGTCCATCTTCCGGAAGCGGAAGCCGTACTTCATGAAGGCGAATTTCTCGGGCTCCTGCTCCAGCCGGTCAACGAAGCTGCGGGCTTTTTCGCCGAAGCCTTCGAGGAGGACCTTGGCGTAGTGCGACGGAGGGATGATCTGCGGGCGCTCGGCTTCGATCCGGCCATCGCGGACGCGGACAACGCCGGCGCGGTCCATCAGCTCGGTAAGGAGATGAAAGCGGAAGTTCGTACTGCCAAAGGTCTCGATCCGGCGATCGGGGCTGCGCACGACGCGCGTATTCTCCAGCGCGTATTGAAAACTGTCTTCATTGATCATGAGCTTCGGTGAAGTATACGCGTTTTCGCCCCGGGGAGAACCTCAATCCGCGCCGTTCTCCGGAAGAGGGATAGACGAAAGGCCACGGGACTCTGTACCCGTGGCCTTGCGACAGGGAAACCGGGGTCGCCGGTTTTCCGGAAAACTTTTTGTCAGGCAGCGATGCTGCCGTGGAGGGAAGCGGGCGAAATTACTTCGCCTTGTCTTCGATGTAGCGCACGACGTCGCCCACCGTCTGGAGCTTCTCGGCGTCTTCGTCGGGGACTTCAACGGAGAATTCTTCTTCAAACGCCATCACCAGCTCTACGGTGTCGAGCGAGTCGGCGCCGAGGTCTTCAATGAAGGAAGCGGTCGAGGTGACCTGCTCGGGGTTTACGCCAAGCTGCTCAACGATGATGTCTTTGACTTTTTCTTCGATGCTTTTTTCTGACATAAGATGGGGACTCCTTTTTGGATTCGTGGTGAAAGCTCTAGTGAGCCTTTCACTCTTTGGCAACAAAGATTTTAAGGAAACTCCGTTTTGATCAAAATGACGGGAAGCGGCTGCTTTTCCCCTCCCCTTTTCTTTTCCTTTTCTTTTTTAGGAATCGCTGTTGAGCCTGCACGAAGGATACCGTAGTCTCCCTCCCCACGAATCCGTCCAGGACCACCCATGAGTGACCCGCTTCCAGACTTCAACCTCATCCTTCTGCCTGATTGGCTGAAGGAGCCTGCTGATAAAAACCCTTACGCCGATTACGAAGGTGAGCCACAGTCGCGTGGCCGCCGGGGCGATCGCTTTGATCGTGGCGGTGAACGACCCCGCAGAGGCGGCCCCGGTGCACGTCCCGGTGCGCGCAGTGATACTCCGCGCGACGCGCGCGGAGGCGGCCCTGAGCGTCGTCGCGATGATCGCGGCCCGCGCTCCGGACAGCGCAGCGAGCGGCCCAATGGCCCGAACAACCCGAGCAACTCAGGAGGCTCCAAAGCCGCCAAGGGACAGGCCCCGCGTCGCGACGGTCAGCGCCCGCCGAGAGCCGGGCAGGGTCGGGATCAAAACCGCGATAACCGGGAGCGTGGCCCACGCCGCGAGCAGCAGAGCCCCGCAGCAGCGGCTCCGCAGCAGCCCGCGGTACCTCTCCAGGTGGACTTTATCCCTGAGTCTGAAGGGATTGCGGCGCTCACGCAGCAGATCAAGGGCGCGCCCAAAGCCTGCCCTCTCTATAGTCTCGCCCGGATGTTCCTGAACAAGCCGGAGCGTCACCGCGTCCGCATCACGACGCAAGCGCCCGCCTGCCCGATCTACCGCCTCGGCGAGGATGGCCCGATCTCCCTGAACCGCGCCCATCTGGAGCGCGAAGCGTTCCGCACGCTGCGCAACAGCTACTACAGCGAGGAGACGCAGGAAATCGAAGCGCCGAAGGGCAATTTTTCCAACGTGGCGCGCTGCCGGATCAGCGGAGTCCTCCTCGGACCGACGAATCACCACGGCTACCAGCCCGCTCTGCGTCGCCTTTACGATACCCGCTTTAGCCGCCGCTCCAGCTATGAGCAGTTCCTCCGCCAGATCGAGGTAGTGAACGATCCGGCGGTCATTGAGCAGTGGAAGAAGGAGTCGAGCAGCGTCACGGTGTTCCGCACGCTAAAGGAGGAGACGCCCGTGGAGTTCAAGACGCTGGCGGAAGTCGAAGCCCATTTCCGTGCGCATTACCTCGATACGGCGGTGCAGTCGCATCTCACCGTGGAGGTGGGCGGCGTGGCCAGCCGGAATATCAACGACCGCGCGCTACGCGATGCCATTCGCGCAGCATGGGAAAAGGAGCGGGGCTTCCCCGCCCAGCTTGCCAATCAGCTGCGTCCCCACTTTGTGGAAGCCGGACTTCAGATATGGAAGCACCGCAAGCGCGTGCTCTTCGTTTCCACCGTGCGCCCCTCCCGCTTTGCGGCAGACACCGCCGGAGTGTCGGGAAATGTCGCCGCTATCCTCGGGACCGTGGAGGCTCAGCCCCGCTGCACCCGCGCCGATCTTTCCGCCAAGCTCATTCCTGCGAGCGGAGATGAAGCCGAGGCTCAGAAGGCAAAGGCCGCCCTCGCGGCGGATCTGCACTGGATGATCTCCTCCGGACATGTGATCGAGTTTCACGACGGCACCCTTGATCTCCCGCTCCCGCCAAAAGAAGCGGTAAAGGA
>JBEBWR010000094.1:0-11103 GCA_040392045.1 Chthoniobacter flavus
GGGCGCGGCGCAGGGTCATGGCCTGATCGTGGCGACGGTCGGCGTCGGACGCGGCAGCAGGGCGGGAAAGAATGCGCGCGGGGATGGCTTCGATGCCGATGACGCGGGCGATTTCTTCGATGAGGTCGATTTCACGGGTGAGATCCTGTCGGAAGCTGGGGACTTTCCAGCCGTCGGCAACCTTGGTGAGCCCGAAGCCGGTGAGGATCTGCGTGGCCTGCGCTTCGCTGACGGCGGAGCCGAGGACTTCGTTGCACCGCTCCAGACGGAACGGGACGACGGGCGAGAACTCCGGAGCCGTCCCTGCCGTGGCGGTGATCTCGTCGGCGGTGCCGCCCGCGATCTCGACGATCAGGGCAGCGGCGCGAGCCGAGGCACGGAGAACGCCCGCCGGGTCGGTGCCGCGCTCAAAGCGGTAGCTGGAGTCGGACGAAAGGCCGAGTTCGCGGCTGGCGCGGCGGATGCCCGATGGGGTGAACCATGCGCTTTCCAGCAGGATGTCGGTGGTAGCCTCAGTGACGCCGGAGAGTTCGCCGCCCATGACGCCTGCGATGGCGAGCGGGGCGCTCTGGTCCGCGATGACGAGGTGATGCGACGCAAGCTCGTAGGTCTCGCCGTCGAGGGCGAGAAGTTGCTCGCCTGCGGCTGCCGTACGGATGCGGAGGCTACCGTTGATCTTGGCGAGATCAAAGGCGTGGAGCGGCTGGCCCATCTCCATCATGACGTAGTTGGTAATATCGACGACGTTATTGATCGGGCGGACTCCGGCGGCTTCGAGCTTGGCAACGAGCCATTCGGGGCTGGGACCGATCTTCACGCCGCTGATCTTCCGCGCGGTGTAGAAGGGGCAGGCGTCCGGGGCTTCCAGCGCGATGCAATCGCTCGACTGGGCGGCAGGCGCTTCGGGGACACCGGCAGGAAGAGTGAGCGGCTGGTCGAGCAGCGTGGCGATTTCGCGCGCCATACCGATGTGGCTCAGGAGGTCGGGGCGGTTCGGTGTGATCTCCAGATCGAGGATGGTGTCCCCCGCGTAGAGGCTGGCAAGGGGAGCGCCGACGGGGGCGTCCGGAGAGAGGATGAGCAGCCCTGCGGCATCGTCGCCGAGGCCCAGCTCCTTGCCGGAGCACATCATGCCTTCGCTTTTCACGCCGCGCAGCTTGCCGACCTTGATCTTGAAGTCGCCGGGCAGCACCGCACCGGGGAGAGCGAGGGGCACTTTGTCTCCCGCCTTGAAGTTCTTCGCGCCGCAGACGATCTGGCGCGGTTCGCCGGAGCCGTCGTCCACCTGACAGACGGAGAGGCGCTCGGCGTCGGGGTGCTGCTCAAAGGAGGAGATCTGCGCGACGACGACTTTGTCGATGTCGACGCCGTCTTTCTCAATCCCCTCCACTTCCACGCCTGCTTTGGTGAGCAGGTCGGCGAGGGCGTCGGTGTCGGCGGGGAGCGCGACGAGTTCTTTCAGCCAGTTCAGAGAAACTTTCATGAATACGGGAAAAGCTTAGTATTGCGCGAGGAAGCGGGTGTCGTTCTCGATGAGGTGCCGGATGTCCGGAATGCCGCTCAGGATCATGGCGAGGCGCTCAATGCCGAAGCCGAAGGCAAAGCCGGTGTACTCGGCGGGATCGTAGGCGAGATCGCCGCGCTTGGCGTTGATCTGCTGAAAGACCGCCGGGTCAACCATGCCGCATCCGGCCAGCTCCAGCCACTTATCGCCGCGCCCGAGGGCGGCGGCTTTGATGTCGATCTCAAAGCTCGGCTCGGTGAAGGGGAAGAAGTGCGGGCGCATCCGGATTTTCACGTCGTTGCCGAGCAGCTCGCGGAAGAAGAACTCGATGGTCCCCTTGAGGTCGCCAAGGGTCACGCCTTTGTCAACGTAGAGCCCCTCGATCTGGGTGAACTGCGCAAGATGGGTGGCATCGACTTCGTCGCGACGGTAGACGCCGCCGGGAGCGATGATACGCACGGGGGGCGGCGTGGTCTCCATGGTGCGGATCTGCACGGTGGAGGTCTGGGTACGGAGCAGGCGGCCATCCTCAAAGTAGAAGGTGTCCTGCTCGTTCCGCGCGGGGTGATCCTCGGGGGTGTTCAGCGCGTCAAAGCAGTGCCACTCGGTCTCAATGTCCGGGCCGTCGGCAAGGGAGAAGCCGAGCTGGCGGAAGATCTGGATGGCGCGGTCGAGGAGCTGGGTAATCGGATGCAGGGAGCCGACCGGAAGGACGGAGCCGGGGAGGCTGATGTCGATGCCGCTCAGGGCCTTGGCATCGCGCTCGGTTTCCAGCGCTTCTTTGCGGGCGTCAAGCTCGGCGGTGACAGCGGTGCGGACTTCGTTAAGCAGCTTGCCCACGCGCGGCTTCTCCTCTTTGGAGAGCGTGCGCATGCCTTCGCTGATGACGGAGATGGAGCCGGTGCGGCCCATGTACTGGATGCGTACGGCTTCCAGAGTGGCTTCGTCCTGTGCGGCGGCGGCGGCGGCGAGCGCTTCGGCGCGGAGTTGTTCGAGTTGCTGTTCCATGAGGCAGGTAAAAAGAAGAGGGCAAAGAGTAGGGGAGAGCGGCGATCCGGGAAAAGAGAAAACGGTGAGATGCCGTGAATAGAAAACGGCCAGCGACCGTACAAAGACAGTCGCTGGCCGGAAAAAATGTTTCTTTTGGAGCGGTAGGCGCTTTACGCGGCCTTCTTGCTCTCCAGTGCGGCGACGGCCTTCTTGACGATGGCCTGGAAGGCGGTCTCGTCCGTCACTGCGAGGTCAGCCAAAACTTTGCGGTCGAGCTGGCTGCCGCTGGCGGCGAGACCCTCGATAAATCGGCTGTAGGTGATGCCGTTTGCACGGCAGGCGGCGTTCAGACGCGTGATCCAGAGGCGGCGGAACGTCCGTTTGCGGTTCTTCCGGTCGCGGTACGACCAGTATTCCGCCTTCATGATCGCGTTTTTCGCGTAGCGGAACAGCTTGGACCTGCGTCCCCGGAAGCCTTTGGCTTTGTCGAGCATCCGCTTCCGGCGTTCGCGGCTGGCGGGTGCGTTAGTGGCTCTTGGCATGGTTGGTGTTTTCTTTCAGCGGGCTGTTTTCAGGTGTGGATGATCTGCTGCGCCTCGCTCGCTGATTGAATCCCTCAGGATTCAGGCGGCAGATCAAGTCTCCCTCTCGGGCAAGCGGACCGGGGAATCTCCCCGGAGCCGGCTTACGCGAAGGGAAGGTTCTCTTTAATCCGGGCCAGATCGGATACGTCGACCAGACCGGACTTGGCGAGCTGACGCTTGCGCTTGGCGCTCTTGCTCTGAAGCAAGTGACGCCGGGAAGCATGCGAGCGCAGCACTTTACCAGTGCCGGTGATCTTGAACCGCTTGGCCACGGCCTTCCTCGTCTTGCGACGTGCGATTGGCTTTGGCATGAGGGTGGAGAAAATAGGGCTCGCCCCCAAAATGTCAAGGTCGCTTCGCGACTTTTTAGCGGCTGCGGGGCAGCCTTGCGACCTTACGGCGGAGGGGCTGCCGCCCGTTGGCGGGAAGGGGCATGAAGCTTGTGAGAATCCTTTTGAATGGAGGCGGCTGGTTTTGATAGAAAAAGCGCAATGCCAATCGCGTCCAATATCTGGCAGCAATTGCTCAACACGGTTCTCGAGATGAATTCCGCAGGCTGTCGCATGGCCTTCAGTGAGACGGTGGTTACGGGCTTGAGCCGGATGATTAAGGCGGATGTGATTGTTTTTCACGTCCTCGACACGAAGTCGCAGCGCATTCTCACGCATATGCTGCCGCCCTCGCCATATACCGGGGAGGAGGTCGCCTATTATACTGCGCATCCGGGCGAACATCCGCTGGGCGCTCATTATTTTCGCCATCCCGACGCCCCGGCGCTTCGGGTTTCCGACGTGATCACCGAGGAGGAATGGCTGGCGAGCGATTACTACCGCCACTGTCTCCAGCGCCTCGGGCTCGTCCATAGCGTTGTGCTGCCTGTCAAGATCGACCGCTCCATCGTGGTGGCGCTATCGTTCAGCCGCCGCACGCCGGATTTCACGAAGGAGGATTGCGAGCTGCTCGACGCGTTCGGCCCGCATTTGCGCCTTGCGTGGCAGCGGCATGAGAATCCGTGGGCTGACCGCCGCGAGCTGGAATGCCGTCAGCGGTTGCAGGGCCTCGGTCTCTCGCCGCGTGAGAGCGAGGTGCTTTTCTGGATGACCGAGGGCAAGCTCAACCGCGAGATTGCGACGCTGCTCGGCCTTAGTCTCGGCACGGTGCAGGACTACGTCTCGCACCTCCTCGCCAAGCTCCAGTTGGAAAACCGCCACGCCGCGACGGTCTTCGCCATCGACCGGCTCCGACACCCGTAAGCAGGGGGGTACCCCACGCGTGGGGATACCCGGTACCGGGAAGATTGCTTAGAATGCGCTCTCTTCAAGGAATCAGGATCATGTCGGGAAAGAGCGTTTTTCTATTCTTCCGCTTTCTGCGGCCATTGGCCTGCGGGTTCGCCGCCGGGCTCCTGTTTGCCTCTTCCGCTCACGCGGCTCCAGTGACCCGGACAATCGGCTACGATCCGGTAACACGCGAGTACGACCCGACTGCGTACTACAAGACCGGCAGCGACCTGAGTCTGTCGCAAGCGGCGGTTTACGTTCCTTTTGCATTCGACTTTGGCGGCGACTTTTATTCCCTCGATTCGGTCCAGCTGCTCTTTACAGGGACCGGAGACTTTTCCTTGATATCGCTCCTTGTCACGGAGACTTTGGGGAGCGACCTGAGCGCGCCCCCGGTGCGGGCAACGTTCTCCGCCACCGACGCAACGGAGTTCCCGGTTTTCACGTTCCACGCTGACGCTCCCTCTCTTCTCGCCTCGGGTACAATCTATTACCTGCGTCTCACCTCGCCTGTGGGGCAAGATCCCCAATGGGTCTGGAACGGATGGAGTCCGGGAGGCGTCCCTCCCGCCGACAGCGGCGATCCGCATCCGCATCACAATGACCCGCCCTATCACCCTGACAACACCAACGTTCCCCTTACCCCTCTGCTGGCACTCAATCCGACCGGCGGCTTGACGTTCCGTTTGGTGGGATCGAACTCCTACTATATGGACAGGAGTGGCGCTTATGGAATCTCCATCACCGCCACCGCCGTACCGGAGCCTGCCGCCTTCTCTCTGATCGTTGTCGGCTCCGCCCTTGGCGCGGCGCTTCTCTTCCGCCGGAAGCGCCCTGCCTGACGTGCGTTTTTCTTTCTCTACCGCAGGCGAATCCAGAGCGTCTGCGCGCCTTCGCCCGCGGGGCAGTCGGGGAGGCGGCCTTCGCGGTGGAGGTCTCCGGCGCGGCGGGTGGTTTTCAGGGCGAAGCGGGCGATGGCGTCGAGCTGCTTGGCGGAGATGCGGGTGCAGTTCGTGGAGAGGAGGATAGAGGCGTTGGGGGCGGCGAGTTCCAGGGCGCGAAAGAGGAGTTCCTCAAGCCCTTGCTCGACCTGCCAGCGGCGGCCCCGGTTCCCCCGCGAGAAGGTGGGCGGATCGAGGATGATGGCGTCAAACTGCTCGCCGCGCCGCTCCAGCCGGGGGAGGACGTCGAGGACGTCGTCGGCGATGAAGCGGTGGCCTTCGGTGGGGAGATCGTTGAGCGCAAAGTTCTCCCGGCCCCGGTCGAGCGATTTCTTGGAGAGATCGACGGAGAGCGTTTCGGCTCCCTCCAGCGCGGCGACGACGGAGAAGGAGCAGGTGTAGGCAAAGGTGTTCAGGACCCGCCGGGGCCGGAGGGCACGGAGCAGGGCGCGGTTCGCCCGCTGATCGAGGAAGAGGCCGGTGGAGTAGCCTGCGGAGAAGTCGATGCCGTAGCGGACGCCGCCTTCGGTGACGACCGTATGCAGATCGCCGTCGGGATCGCCTTCCAGCAGGACGGGGGAGATGCGTTCGGCGTTCTGCCGGGGGAGGAACCGGGCGAAGATCCGCTGGAGGTCCCACCCCGCGCTGGCGGCCCAGTCGTGCGCTTCTTCCTGCATCCGGTCGCGGAAGGCGTCGGTCTTATGCGAGAGATGGAGGTCATCGCCGAGACGCTCCAGCCAGCCTTCGTCGCCGGTATAGAGACGGTGCGCGGTGGTTTCCTGAAGATTGAAATCGGCGAAGAGGTCCGGGGCGATCCAGCGGTTCATAAGCGTGCGCGTATTCATGGCTGGAATGCCCGGGCGGGACAACCCCCTTTTTTCCGCGCTTGCCTCCCCGACGTCCTGCGCCATAATCCGCTCACCGCGCTATGATC
Source organism: Chthoniobacter flavus (assembly GCA_040392045.1). Taxonomy (GTDB): domain Bacteria; phylum Verrucomicrobiota; class Verrucomicrobiia; order Chthoniobacterales; family Chthoniobacteraceae; genus DATMFV01. The sequence goes on from JBEBWR010000094.1 coordinate 6,234, forward strand.
CCCAAACAGCCGACTGTGGTCATTGAAAATATCACGCCGCTGATTGATTGCGGCCACCGCCCCGTGAAGCGCGTGGTGCACGATACGCTGACGGTGGAGGCGGACATCTTCAAGGATGGGCACGATCTCATCACCGCCCGCCTGAAGTGGCGGAAGAAGGGCGACGTGGCGTGGAGCGAAGCGCCAATGGAGCCGCTGCGGAACGACCGCTGGCAGGGGACGGCGACGCTGGTGGAGAATGCCCGCTATGAGTACACGATTGAGGCGTGGGGCGATGATTTCCGTTCGTGGCAGAAGGAGTTTCGTACGAAGTATGAGGCGGGGCTGACGGAGCTTGCCAGCGAGACGCTGGAGGGCGCGGCGCTGCTGCGTGCGGCGGCTTATCGCGCTCTGGAGCCGGAGGACGAGGAGCGTCTCGAAGCGCTCGCGGCGAAGCTGGAGGGGAGCGATCCGGCGGAGGTGAATGTGCTGATCCATACTCCGGAGCTGGAGGCGCTGATGACGGCGTGGGTGGACCGTTCGCTCTCTACCGAGGTCACGCCCTATCTGCCGTTGCAGGTGGATCGCGAGGAGGCGCGGTTCGCGGCGTGGTACGAGTTTTTCCCCCGGTCGGCGCAGGGGCTGCCGGATTGTGGGTCCACCTTCCGCGACACGCTGGAGCGGGTGGACGACGCGGCGGCGATGGGCTTTAGCGTGATCTACTTCCCGCCGGTGCATCCCATCGGATATACCGCGCGCAAGGGGCGGAATAATTCCGTGACCTCCCAGCCGGGCGAGCCGGGCGTTCCCTACGCCATCGGGAATCGCCATCAGGACTGTCCGAACGGCGGGGGGCACCGCGACGTGGCTCCGGAGTTGGGGACACTGGAAGATTTCGACTGGCTCGTAGCGGCGATCCGCGAGCGCGGGATGGAGGTGGCGCTCGATTTTGCCATCAACTGTTCTCCGGATCACCCCTACGTGGCGGAACATCCGGAGTGGTTCTTCAAGCGGCCCGACGGGACGATCAAGTACGCCGAGAACCCGCCGAAGAAGTACGAGGATGTCTATCCGCTGAACTTTCACAACGCCGACTGGCGTACGCTCTGGGAGGAGCTGACCGATGTCGTCCGCTTTTGGGTGAAGCGCGGGGTGCGGATCTTCCGCGTGGACAACCCGCATACCAAGCCGGTCGCCTTCTGGGAGTACCTGATCGGCGAGATTCACGCGACGCACCCGGATGTCATCTTTCTCTCGGAAGCCTTCACACGGCCAAAGATGATGAAAGCGCTGGCGAAGGCGGGCTTCAGCCAGAGCTATACCTACTTCACCTGGCGCAATACCAAGGCCGAGCTGACGGAGTATTTCACGGAACTGACGCAGACGGAGATGGCAGACTATTTTCTCGCCAATCTCTGGCCGAACACTCCGGATATCCTACCGTACCATCTTCAGGAGGGGGGGCGCCCCGCGTTCATGATCCGGCTCGCGCTTGCGGCCACGCTATCGAGCGTCTACGGCATCTACAGCGGCTACGAACTGTGCGAGAACGCCGCCATTCCGGGCAAGGAGGAGTACCTCGACAGCGAGAAGTACCAGTTCAAGGCGCGCGACTGGAATGCGCCGGGTAATATCAAGGCGTACATTACCCGCATCAACCGCGTCCGCCGGGAGAATCGCGCGCTGCACAGCTATACGAACCTCCGCTTCCACGATGCGGAGAACGACCGTATCCTCTTTTATAGCAAGATTACTCCCTCGCGCGATAATCAGCTCCTGATCGTCGTCAATCTCGATCCGTACCATCGCCACGATACCTTCCTCGACGTCCCGCTGGAGCACCTCGGGCTGAGCGAAGAGGAGAGCTATCAGGTGCATGACCTGCTCTCCGACACGCGCTTCCTCTGGCAGGGGCGGCGTAACTACGTGGCGCTCGATCCGCAGCACTGCCCCGTGCACCTCTTCCGGGTCCGTCGGCTGGCCGCCCGCGAGCAGGACTTTGATTACTACGTCTGATTGCTTCCGCTCATGTTCTGGCTCCGTCCTATGCTGACGCCCATTCAGTGGTTGACCATCGTCGTATCGATGATCCTCGGTGCTCTTGCCGCCGGGCTCTACGGCGTATTACATGATCAGATCACCTACTCCATTGCGCCAGAGTATTTTACCCACATGAAGTTTGAGCAGTTCCACGCCGCCGAGTGGGGGCTGCCGCCGCGGCTGGCCGTGGCGCTGATCGGCTTCAAGGCAACGTGGGCGCTGGGGGCAGCGGTCGGGCTGGTCTTTTCCCGCATGGTGATCGTCAGCTTTACCAAAATCGACGGTTGCCGGAAGTTCGCCATCGCCTGCGGGCTGGTCTTCGCCTCGTCAGCCTTCGCCGCGCTGGGCGCGGGGATTTACACGAAGATGCAGCCGCCCGCAAAGCGTCAGCGGACGCTGGAAGAGTGGACCGACTACCAGAGCGTGTACGACCTGACCAACCTCGACGGATTCGTCCGCGTGGCCGAGATTCACCGCTCCAGCTACCTCGGCGCGGCCGCCGGAGTCGCGCTCGGGGCGGGTTACCTCTCCGTCCTGATCTGGCGGCGCGGGGTCCGACCGGTTTGAGACGCAAATTTGCCCTCGCGCGCGATTCCTCCGGGAGATGATATCGCGCACGGAATCAGAGCCGCACGGAAAACCCGAGGGAAAAGCGATCACCATGGCGATGGTCGCCAAGGCCGCAGGCGTGTCGCAAGGGGCGATTTCCTCGCTGCTCAATGATCGCGACTACGGCATCCGGGTCAGCCCCCGGACGCGTGAGCGGGTCTTTCGCGTCTGCCGGGAGATGGGCTACCTGCCCAACGACCTCCGCGCCATCGTCCGGATGTACCCCGAGCGGGGGGATCTCTACCTCCTGCTTGACGAAACCGCCGAGCGCAACCCCTTGGCCGAGCCGCTCATCCAGTCGCTCCTGCGGCATGCCGCGGGGCACCACGTCGGCCTGGCCCTCTACCATCCGGAAACCGACTATGCCGAGGCTGACCGGCTTCCCGAAGTCGTGCAAGGCGGGGTAGCCTCGCAGTTCATCACGCTTGGCGCGCCGAATCGCTCCCTCTTTACCGCGCTGGTGGCCCGGGAGTTCGCCGTCGTACATCTCGGGGAAGCGCCCCCGGCCGACGGTGTCAGCCTGCTCGTGCCGGACTACTCCGAAGCCGCCGAGCGCGTGCTCACTCTGCTCTTTGAGCGGGGACATCACCGTATCGCCATCCTCTCCGGTCCTTTTGGCAGCACCGCCCCGGAGCTGGTCGCGCTCAATCACGGCGTGCGACAGGCCTATGAGGCGCTTGGGATTCCCATTGAGGCGCAGAACATTCTCTATGGCGCGCTGACCTTTGACCACGGAGCGGCTGCCGCCGATCACCTCTGGAGCCGTGCCGTGCGGCCTACCGCCCTTTTTTGTTTCTCCGACCTCGTCGCCGCCGGAGCCATCCACCGTGCGCAGGAACTCGGGGTCGCCATTCCCGCCGACCTCTGCGTCATCGGCTGCGGCGACGCCTCGTTTGCCCCATGGCTGCATCCGCCGCTCACCACCGTCGGCTGGTCTGCCGACCTGATCGCGCAGACCGCTCTGGAGGAGATTCATCGCCGGTTCACCTCCGGGGATTTCACCCGGCCCGGACGTCGCGGAGTCCCGCCCGAGATCGTCGAGCGCTCGTCATGCCAAAGCCCGTCCGGCGGCAAGGCGGGGTAGGGCGCACCCCCGCCATTGCCGCTTGACCTTTCGTGGTCGTTTTCGGACGCTGAACGCCCCGATGACCCCGATGGAAACCGCCGCCCGTTCAATCGTCGCCCGCCTTCGCGACGAAGGCTTTGAAGCGCTCTATGCCGGAGGCTGCGTGCGGGACCGCCTCCTCGGGATCGAGCCGAAGGACTACGATATTGCCACCGACGCGCGACCCGATGAGGTTCAGCGGCTCTTCAAGCGCACCTACGCCGTCGGCGCGCATTTCGGCGTCATCATCGTGCTGGAGGGGGGATACGAGTTTCAGGTCGCCACCTTCCGGACCGACGGCGTTTATCTCAACGAGCGTCACCCCGCCAGCGTTGTCTACGCTTCGCCCAAGGAAGACGCCAACCGCCGCGATTTTACCATCAACGGCCTCTTTTACGACCCGTTGGAGGAGGAACTGATCGACTACGTCGGCGGTCAGGCCGATCTGGAGGCGGGGATTCTCCGGGCCATCGGCGACCCCGTGGAGCGGATCGCCGAGGACAAGCTGCGGCTGCTCCGCGCCGTCCGCTTCGGAGCGCGCTTTGGATTTCAGGTGGAGGAGGCGACGTGGAAAGCCGTCTGTGACAACGCCGCCGGGATTCGCGCCGTCAGCGCCGAGCGGATTCGCGAAGAACTGGTGCAGATCCTCGTCGCGCCTTCGCGCCGCGTCGGATTCGAGTACCTCGACGCCTCGGGGCTGCTCGCGCAGATCCTCCCCGAAGTCGAAGCATTAAAGGGCTGCGAACAGCCGCCGCAGTTTCATCCGGAGGGCGACGTCTTCGTGCATACCCGCATCATGCTCGGCCTGCTGCCCGAGCAGGTCTCCGTCCCGCTGGTTTTCTCTGTCCTGCTGCACGATATCGGCAAGCCGCCCACGCAGACCGTCGATCCCGACGGACGCATCCGGTTCAACGGCCACGACAAAGTCGGCGCGGAGATGACCCTCGCCATCATGGAGCGGCTGCGCTTCTCGCGGCAGGAGATCGACGCCACCGTGGAAGCCGTCGCCAATCACATGGTCTTCAAGGACGTACAGGCCATGCGCGTCTCCCGGCTCAAGCGCTTCATGGCGCGGCCCACCTTTGACGAGGAGCTGGAGCTGCACCGCGTCGACTGCGCCAGCAGCCACGCCATGCT
>JBEBWR010000095.1:0-11070 GCA_040392045.1 Chthoniobacter flavus
CTGCTACTGCGGCTTCGTTTCAGACTGAGCGACCGCGACCTTCGCCCCCGGCGAGAGCGCGACCTGCCCCGTCGTCACCACGCGCTCCCCGGCTTTCACCCCCTCCAGCAGCACGACCTCGTCGCCGTGCTGCTGCCCCGGCTTTACCGGGCGAAGCTCCACGGTCGAGTCGTCCTTGAGCACGTAGACATACGGTCCGCGCTTGCTGATCTGGAGCGCGTCGTAGGGAACGAGTACGGTATCCTTGAGCGTATCGAGCAGCAGGCGCACTTTGACGAATTGGCCCGGCCAGAAGAGGCGGTCTTCGTTTTTCATGACCGCGCGCATCCGGACCACGCCCGCGTCCTCCTGCACGCCGCTGTCGAAGAAGTCAAACGTCCCCTCGCGCTTCATCTCGGGCGCGTCGGGAAAGCTCGCCTCCACCCGGAGCGTCCCCGCCGCCTTGTAGCTGCGCACGCGGTGCAGCTCGCTCTCCGGGACCGTGAAGTCGATATAGATCGGGTCCTGCCGTTGGATGAGAAGAAGCTGCGTCTTGTTGGCCTCTACCACGTTGCCCACATCCACGAGACGTCGGCTGGCGCGTCCGGTGATCGGTGCGCGGATGGAGCTGTAGGCGAGATTGAGCTTTGCGGTCTCCACGGCGGCCTTGTCGCTCAGTACGGCGGCGGCGGATGCCCGGGCGCTTGCCACGGCGCTGTCGAGCGCCTGAAGGGCCACGGCGTTGTTCTTGCGCAAGTCCTTGTTTCGCTTGAGCTGCGCCTCGTCAAAGGCCGCCTTGGCGAGATTTCCCTCCAGCGAGGCTTCCGCCATGGTCAGCGCCGCTTCAAACGGGCGGGGATCGATGGTGAAGAGCTGATCGCCTTTTTTCACCTCCGCGCCGTCCTGAAAGTAAATCTCCGTAATGGCGCCGGAAATCTGCGGCTGGATCATCACGGTTTCATATGCCGCGCACTTGCCGACTTCGTCGCGGTAGAGCGGGACATCGCGACTGACCGCTTCCGCCACCAGGACCGGACGCGGCGGACGAGCCTTCGGAGCCGCCGTCTCTTTCTTACATCCTGCCGTCAGCAGGAGTCCCAACGTCAGCACGGCGGGAAGGGAGGAACGCAAAATCATGGCGAATACTCTGTAGAGGAACGGGACGAGTGCAACTCCTGAACGATAAAAAAGCTTACTGTTGCCCGGTTTTGGCCATTTTTTTTCCGCTACCGCCGTCCGCGGGCCCGTCTGCGATACCGCCAGTGACGTATGAAGCGATCCCTCTCCCATTCTCCGGCGGACCCGATCCGGGCGGCGGCCCTCCCCTTTCTGGCCGATCCCCGCAGTCTCGATCCCTTGCTGGATTGGATGGGCGAAGCCTCCATCGTGCTGATCGGGGAGGGGAGCTACGGGACACACGAATTTCAGCAGGCGCGGATCTCGCTCACCCGCCGCCTGATTGAGGAGCGCGGGTTTACCGCGGTCGCCCTCGATACTGACTGGCAGCTCGCCCGTCCCGTGAACCGCTTTGTCCGGGGGAGGGGCCGGACCACCGAAGCCGCCGAAGCCCTTGCCTCGCTCGGCACCTACCCCTCATGGAGATGGAAAAATGCCGATATGCTCGACTTCATCGGCTGGCTGCGGACGCACAACGACGCGCTCGACCCCACGCGGCAGACTGGCATCTACGGTCTGAATCTTTTCGGGATCGACAGCATCCGCGAGCAGTCGCTCACCCTGCTCGATCGCGTGGCCCCTCTCTCCGCCGCGCGGCTGCGGGAGCGTTCGTCCATGCCCCCGGGGATTGCCGCCTACCTGCCGATGGAGATGAATGCCGCCGTCAAGGAGCAGCTCATCGCTCGCCTGCTGCGGCATCATCATGCGCTGGTCGAAGCCGTCATGCAGCAGCGCGAGGTCGATACGGACGACTACTTTTTCCTCGTCGAGAACGCCCGGCAGAGCCGATCCGCCGAGGATTACTACCGCAGCCTTTATCTGGATGAAATGTCGATCTGGCAGATCCGCGCCACCCACGCCGCCAACCTGCTTGACGCCCTGCTGGAGCACAAGGAGCGGCTCGGCAGCGCCAAGATCGTCATCTGGACGCACAACGTCCTTGCCGGGGACAACCGCGCTGTGGAAGACCCGGCCAACAGCGGCCTCAGCCTCGGTCAGGCCATGCGCGAGCGGCATATCGCCGAGACGTATCTTATCGGCCAGACCACGGACCACGGCACGGTAGCCGCCGCCTCCGGATGGGATTTCCCGGTGGAGCGCTGCCGCCTGCCGGAAGCGCCGCCGGGGTCAGTGGAGGCGCTGTTTCACCAGAGCGGGCTCCCCCGTCTCCTCCTCAATCTGCAAGGAGACGACGATGCCGTGGAGCAACTCCGCGAGCCGATGCAGGAGCGCATCCCCGGAGCGATTCTCTCCGGGGAAGTCCCGATGATCTCGGTACGGCTCGCCGATCAGTTCGATGCCGTGCTGCACTTCGACGAAACCCGCGCCCTTGAGTCGATCTAGAATTTCGCCAGCGCCGGTTACGCCTCTTTCAGGCAGTCATCCAGCCAGCCGAGGAGCTGAGTGATCGTCTCCTCGGTCTCGTCGCCCATGTTTGAGATGCGGAACGTCTCTCCCTTGAGCTTGCCGTAGCCGCCGTCGATGATCGCGTGATAGCGTTCCTTGAGGCGGGCGTTTACGGCGGCCACGTCGATGCATCGGCTGTTTTTCACGCAGGTCAGCGCCTTCGAGCGGTAGCCTTCGGGAGCGAAGAATTCAAAGCCGTTGCGTACCACCCAGTCGTGCACCAGCCCGTTGAGCTTCTCGTGGCGGGCATGCCGCGCTTCGATCCCTTCGGCGAAGATATCCTCCAGCTTCGACTGGAGCGCGTAGATATGCCCAATGCTCGGCGTGCTCGGCGTCATGTCGCTCTCCTGATTCTTTTTGAACTCCAGGAAGTCAAAGTAATAGCCGCGATCCTTCACCGTCGCCGCGCGCTCAAAGGCCCGCTCCGACACGGCAAAGAGCGCCAGCCCCGGCGGCATGGCGAGCGCCTTCTGACTGCCGGTCAGCAGCACGTCGATCCCCAGCTCGTCCATGGCAATCGGCACCACCGAGAACGACGACACCGTATCGACAATGAGCAGCACCTCCGGGTACTTCCTCACCACCTCGCAGAGTTCCTTGAGCGGGTTCATCACGCCGGTGGAAGTCTCGTTATGGATCAGCGTCACGGTGTCAAACCCGCCCGTCGCCAGTTTCGCGTCGAGCGCCTCGGGAGAGATCGGCTGGCCCCACTCCACTTTCAGCCCCTCGGCCTGCTTGCCGCAGCGCAGGGAGACATCATACCACTTGTCGGAGAACGCGCCGCACATGCAGTTGAGCACCTTCTTCACCACGAGATTCCGGATTGCCCCCTCCATCACGCCCCACGCCGAGGAAGTGGAGAGAAAGACCGGCTGTTTCGTGCCGAAAAGCGTCTGGAGCTGCGGCTGGATCGCGCCGTAAAGCTTTTTGAAATCGTTGCTGCGATGGCCGATCATCGGCTTGCAGAACGCCGCAAAGGTTTTCTGCGAGACTTCGACCGGACCGGGGATAAAGAGCTTGGTGTGTGACATGGAAACTGGAAGAGCAGCGGTGCTTGAAACCCGCGTGGAAAACCCGGAGTTAAAAGGATTCCGGCGCAGTCGAAAACTCTTTTTTGGGTAACCGGATCGTTACTTTTCCGCCTCCTCCGCTTCGGCTTCCTCCGGAGCGGGTTCCGCCGTGGTTTCCTCCGGCTCTTCCGTTGGTTCCGTCGGCTGCTCCTCCTCGGGTTCCGGCGGTTCCGCGGCGAACGGTGCGGCCCCGGCGAGCAGCGCGGCGACTTCCTCCTGTACCGGCTCAATCTGGTCGAGCCGGAGCTGCGGATCGGGGATCACAAAGACCTCGCCCGACTGGCGATGTTCGTAAATGAGCAGGATACGCCCGTCCTCCTCCTTGGTCTCGATCGGCTTGAGCAGCCGCTTGCGCTCCAGCATCAGCGCGAGGATGTAGCGGACGTTCGCGTGCTGATCGCCGCTCTCGCGCATGAAATGGCGCAGCAGCGCCTCGGCGGTCTGTCGCCCAAGCGGCTCCGGAGGCGGCGGCGGGGGGACTTCGTACTTCGACTTCCACGAGGAGAACGGTGTGCGGGACTTGTCGCGCTCCTTCCACGCCTCCACACAGAGGTCGAGCCGCTCAAACCCCTCTTCCGCACGGAAGAGCAGGGTGTAGAACGTCTCGCCATCCTCGAACTGGCGCTCCGTGGCGCTACAGCGATGCGCGCGACTTTTGATTTCCCAGTCAGTAGCCATAGTGCGTGACGGTTACTTCGCGCCGAATACCCGGAAGAGGCTCGACAGTTCGCGGTTCGTCGAGCGAAGGAACAGGATCAGCAGCCCGATCACCGCAAAGAGCAGGTTCGCTCCCCACGCGGCCCAGAACGGCGGCAGGATGCTCCCCTTGCCGAACGCGAGGAGCAGGGAGTTGAGGAACGTATTGGCCGCAAAGAGAAAGATCGCCGTGGCTACTCCCGCCAGCACGCCGCGCCGCGAGTAGACAATGCCGAGCGGTCCCGCAATCAGGACGATGATAAAGCAGGTCCACGGCAACGCCCAGCGGTAGTGGAGGTTTGCGCGGTAGGGAGCGAGCTGCGTGTCGGGGAAGTCGGCGTTGTTCCTCAGATACGCCCGCAGATCGCGAACGGAGAGCCCCTGCGCGTCCACGTTCGTACTGGCAATGCGCCACGGCGTTTCGTCCCAGCCTTTGATCTCCAGCTTGTCCCAGAGATCGTCCGTGTCGACATCGCCATTGGGCTTCAATGTCACGCTCTTGCCTTTATAAAGGGTCCAGACCGGCGGAGTCGTCGCCGTGGCGGGGGTGAAGCGGGCATCTTCCGCGTACCACTTCTGCGTGATATCGCCGTCGGCGTTCTGCTGGGTGATATGGACATCCTCCAGCAGTGAGTCGTCATCCGCCTTGATCGGCATCTTGCGGACGTACCACATGCGGTGCTGCGTACGGTTGCGGAAAAGCTGGGCTTCGAGGAAGTGATGGCGGTCGCGGCGTTTGCCGAGCGATTCGAGCATCTGCTTCTTGCGTACCTCCGCCTGTGGCGCCATCCGGTAGTTGAGCAGCGTCGCCGCACCGGTCACCACCAGCCCCACCGCCAGCAACGGCAGCAGCAGCCGCCCGAGACTCTGTCCCGCCGCCAGCATGGAGATGATCTCATTGGAGCGTGACATCCGGCTCATCGCGTAGAGCAGCGCCAGCAGCAGCCCCACCGGCAACGCGATCACGCCAAACTGCGGCAACTGCATCAGGTAAAACTCGATGATGAATTTCGCCCCCGCCTTCCCGTCGATAAAGTCCGAAGCGTGATCCGAAAGGTCAAAAACAAGCCAGATCGCCAGGAACCCAAAGAAGCAGAGCAGAAAGGGTACCAGAAAGTTTCGGAGAAGGTAACGGTCCAGAAGGCGCATGGCAGCCGCCATATCTAGCGCGGAAACGCAGGGTGGGAAACCGAAAAAATGCGGACTTCCCCTGACCCGCTGCCCGACCTTGACAAGAGCGGGCAGGGTGGGGGACGCTCCGGAGACGTGTCCGATCCCTTACAGGAAACCCTGAAAACCACCTTCGGCTACGATGCCTTCCGCCCCCAGCAGCGGGAGATCATCGAAGCGTCGCTGGCGGGGCACGACGTTTTCGCCCTCCTGCCCACCGGCGGGGGGAAATCACTCTGCTTCCAGATCCCCGCCCTCCTGCGCGACGGGTTGACCGTAGTGGTCTCCCCGCTCGTCGCGCTGATGAAGGATCAGGTGGACCAGCTTCAGGCCGTCGGCGTCCCGGCCACCTTTCTCAACTCCACGCTGAACGCCACGGAATCGCGCGCCCGGCTCCGGGGCCTGCATCAGGGCGAGTACCGGCTGCTTTACGTCGCCCCGGAGCGGCTGATGCTCGACGGCTGGCAGGAAAATCTCCTCTCGTGGGGCGTCTGCGCGCTCGCCATTGATGAAGCGCACTGCATCTCCGAGTGGGGCCATGATTTCCGCCCGGAGTATCGCCAGCTCGCCGCCCTGCGCGAACTGCTGCCGCACGCCCCCGTCATGGCGCTGACCGCCACGGCCACCCCGCGCGTGCGCGAAGACATCGTGCGCGAGCTGAAGCTGCGCGATCCCTCCATCTTTGTCGCCAGCTTCAACCGGCCCAACCTCAGCTACCGCGTCATCTCCAAGCATCAGCCGATCCGGCAGATCCTCGACTTCATCAGCCCGCGCTCGCGGGAGAGCGGGATCGTCTACTGCGCCTCGCGGAACGCCGCCGAGAAGCTCGCCACCGCCATCTCCGAGCGCGGCTATGCCGCCCGCCCCTACCACGCGGGCCTGAGCGCCGGCGTCCGCGCCGAGAATCAGGAGTTGTTCCTGCGCGACGACGTCCGGATCATCTGCGCCACCATCGCCTTCGGCATGGGGATCAACAAGCCGAACGTCCGCTGGGTCATCCACCACGACCTGCCGAAGAACATCGAGGGCTACTATCAGGAGACCGGCCGCGCGGGTCGCGACGGGCTCCCCGGCGAATGCCTCCTGCTCTTCAGCGCGGGAGACGTGGCCAAGCAGACGCACTTCATCGACGAAATCTCCGATCCCAACGAACAGGCCAACGCCCGCGCCCAGCTCCGCCAGATCGTCCATTATGCCGAGTCCGGCCTCTGTCGCCGCGTGGAGCTGCTCGCCTACTTCGGAGAGATCTACGAAGCCCCGGAGGGGAACTGCGCCTCGTGCGACAACTGTCTGGAGCCCCGCGAAACCTACGACGGTACCCTCGCCGCCCAGAAGCTCCTCTCCTGCGTCTTCCGCGTACAGAAAGCCAGCGGCTTCAGCGTGGGTCTCAATCACCTTGTCGAAATCCTCACCGGAGCGAACACTGACAAAATCCGCCGCTGGCAACACACCGAACTGAGCACCTACGGCATTGGCAAGGAGTATTCCCGGCAGGAATGGGGAGCCATCGGGCGCGAACTGATGCGGCTCGGCTATCTGGGGCAATCGTCCGGCGAGTTTCCCACCGTCGTGCTCACGCAGGAGGGGCTGAACTTCCTGCGCTCCCGTACCAGCATCACGCTGACCCGACCGATGGCCGCCCCGCCGCCCCGCCGCCGGGAGAGCCGCGCCGGAGACATCGCCTGCGACGAAGTCCTCTTCGAGCGCCTGCGCCAGCTCCGCAAGCGGCTGGCCGACGAGCGGCAGGTCCCCGCGTACGTCATCTTCGGCGATACCACCCTGCGGCTCATGGCCCGGGATCAGCCGCGCGACGAAGACGAAATGCGCGAGATCAGCGGCGTCGGCGCACGGAAGCTTGCCGAGTACGGCGAAGTCTTCCTCGACGAAATCGACGACTACCGCGACGCCTCCGACGGCTGGTAGGGGACACAACCGGCAAACCTGCGCTGGAAAACCGCCCCGTTTCACTCTACCGTGGCGGCGACATGCCCACTGTTCCCCTTGTTGATCCCGATCTGCCGCGCCAGAAATGGTTCCGGCTGCGCAAGGCGGCGGTCTGGATCTTCTGGAGCCTGATCTGTCTCTCCGTGGCGACCGTCATCTGGGCGCTCATCTATGTCAATGACAAGGGTTTCACGCGGAAATGGCGGCGCATGGTGATCACCGAGCTGGCCCGGCGTGGCGTCTATACGCAGATCTCCCGGCTGACGCTCAACCCTGTGCAGGGGCTCGTCGCCCGCGACGTGGAGCTGCTCGACCCCCGGGATCAGCGGCGTGTGCTTGCGAAGATCAACGAGCTGGTCCTCGATATCGACTACTCCGGGCTGGTGCACGGGCGGCAGTTCCTCCGCTCCATGGATCTTTACAATGCGCAGATCGCCCTGCCGCTCGATCCCGACAGCCGGAAAAGCGACGTGCTCGACATCGTGGGGCTCAACGCCACCGTCCGCCTCCCGCCGAACAAGGTGGAGTTTGACGCCGAAGCGGTGGTCCACGGCCTGCGCGTGAAAGCCAGCGGACGCCTTGCGAACCCCACAGCGCTGCGCTCCGCGCTCGCCAGGGAGCGCGCCGACAGCCGGACCATCCGGGGACACCAGTTTCTCCGCTTTCTCGACCGGCTGGAGATCACCGGCGGGAACCCTCTGCTGGAGCTGCACGTCGATGGCGATCTCGCCCAGCCCGAGCAGATTCACGCCAAGGCGACGCTCCACTCCGGTCCCTTCACCGTGGCGCACAGCTATCGCGTGAAATCCGCGCGGCTGCATCTCGCCTACAACGGCGACGGCCTGCTGCGGCTCAATCAGTGCGTCCTCTCCGACCGCCTCGGAGAGCTGGATGCCGCCGGGATGGTGGAGGTGCAGGATGGTCGCGCCGTCTTCCGGTTGAACTCCTCCATCGACCTTCAGGGGCTGCTGCACTCGCTGCATATCTCGAAGAAGGTGGATGAATTTGCCTTCTACTCGCCGCCCCTGCTGGAGGTCAGCGGCGAGGTCACCCTGCGACAGACGAAGGAGGAGGAGCAGCGCGAGACGAGTCTTTTCCCCGTGGAGGGGAAGATCATGGGGAGCTTCTCGGTCGGGCGGTTCATGGCCCGTTCGGTGATGTTTGAGGGAGCGGGCGGAGAGTTTTCGTGGGATGGGGAGCGGTGGTTCCTGCGGGATGGCCGGCTTACGCACCGTAGCGGTCAGCTCGCCGCCAGCCTGCTGCGTACCCCGGAGAATTTCCGTTTCCGGCTGGAGAGCAACCTCGCGCCAAAGATCGTCTACCCGCTGCTGCCCGGGAGTGTCGCCGAGGCGATGAGCGAGTGGGAGTTTCCCGATGCCCCGCAGATCCGGGTACACGGCGAGGCGCTCCCGGGATGGAAAGGGCTCAAAGGGGAGGGCGAATTGACGCTCGGAGCAACGAAATTCCGCGGTCTGCCGATGAAGGCGCTCCATACCCGTATCGGCTTGGAGGGGAGTACGCTGACCTTCGACGACTTCCGCCTTGATCGCGCTGAAGGCAAAGCCGTCGGGAAAGTCTCCGTCAACCTCGATAAAAGGGTCATCACGTTCCACGAAGTCCACTCCACGCTCCGCCCACAGGAGCTGGCCGTCTGGATCGACAAGCGGGGCGACCTTCCGCGCAATCTCGCCCCGTACCGCTTCCGCAAGCCGCCCGCGCTGAAGCTCGACGGCAGCGTACAGATCCACGGCGACGAGTTCACGAAACTGCGGATCGACGTTGACGGACACGAGCTGGACTACCACTTCATCACCCGCGACCTCTATTTTCCCAACATCCGGGGAACGCTCTGGCTCATTGAGCACCGGCTGAAAATCGAGGATCTTGTCGGCGAAGTCTTCGGCGGCAAGATCTACGGCAGCGCCGACATCTCCATCGACCCGAAGAAAGGCGACTACCACGGCGAAGGCCGCGCGGAGTCGATCGACTTTCCGGGCCTGACCGAGCACTACCTGAACTACAAAGAGTCCAAGGGACGCCTGAGCGGTACCTACGCCTTTGAAGGGCGGGGGCATGAGGTGCGGAATCTCTCCGGGCGCGGCTCCGTGATGGTGCAGGATGGGAACGTTTTCGCCATCCCGCTCTTTGGTCCCTTTTCCGGCATTCTCAATACGATCCTTCCCGGGACCGGCTACAACAACGCCCGCAAGGCCAGCGCCACCTTCACCATGGGCAAAGGCGTGGTGGAAACCAGCGATCTGGAGATCGAGGGGAAAGGCTTTTCCATGTACGGCGGCGGCAAGCTCTTCTTTCTGGAGGACAAGATCGACTTCGGTATCCGCATCAACGCGCAGGGGGCCGCCGGGTTCGTACTCACCCCCGTCAGCCACCTCTTTGAATACGTCTCCGACGAGACGCTCTCCAAACCCGTCTGGCGGCCCAAGCGTCTGCCCAAAGGCTTCTTCGGCTCTTCCAAATCCAAGGCCACGCCAGCGGCCGCCACCCCTCCCCAGCGTCCCCCCCGCATTGAACGCGCCCGACCATGACCACATCACCTCTTCTCGGCTCCCACGTCTCCATCGCCGGAGGCGCTTCCAACGCCATCGACCGCGCTCTCGGCATCGGCTGTACGGCCATGCAGATCTTCGTAAAGAACAACATGCAGTGGTTCGCCAAGCCGCTGGAAGAGGCCGAGCGCCTCGCCTTTGTCGATCATCCCCGGCGCGGGGAACTGCGCTCCATCTTTGGTCATTCCGGCTATATGATCAATCTCGGCGCGGTGAACCCGGAGTTTCATGAAAAGTCGCTCCGCGCCCTGCGCGAGGAGCTGGTCCGCGCCGATCAGCTGGAGTTGCCCTTCCTCGTCCTGCACCCCGGAGCGCACATGGGCCGGGGAGAGGAAGAAGGGCTCAAGGCCATCGTACAGTCGCTCGATACCGTTTTTGACGCCATCCCGGAGGTGAAAACCAAGGTCGCGCTGGAGACGACCGCCGGTCAGGGGAGCTGGCTCGGCACCACCTTTGAGCAGCTCGCATGGATCATGGAGCATGTCCGCCAGCCCGGGCGGCTCTGCATCTGCATTGACACCGCCCACCTCTTTGCCGCCGGATACGACCTCACCACCGAGGAGAAAGCCGCCGCCGTCTTTGCCGATTTCGACCGCCTCATCGGCTTCCGCCATCTCGGCGCGATCCATTGCAACGACTCGAAAGGCGCGCTCGGCTCGCGCGTCGACCGCCACGAACATATCGGCAAGGGGAAGATCGGCCTTGGCGGCTTCCGCTACCTGATGCGCGAGCCGCGGCTTGCGAAGATCCCCAAAGTGCTGGAAACGCCGAAGGGCAAGGAGATGAAGGAGGATATTGAGAACATGGACGTCCTGCGCGGCCTGATGAAGTGACCCTTCCATGAGCAAGCAAACCCTCCATACCGTCGCCGCCGCTCTGGGGGTCTCGCATGTCACCGTCTCGCTTGCCCTTAGTGGCAGCCCCCGCATCGCGGCGGCTACACGCCAGCGCATTCGCGACTACGCCGCGAGCGTCGGCTACCGGCCCAATCGCGCGGCGCAGGCTCTCAAGCGCCGGTCCACCCGGACGCTCGGCTTCGTGCTCCCGAGCGTTGCGCCGCT
>JBEBWR010000096.1:0-10907 GCA_040392045.1 Chthoniobacter flavus
ACTGACGGCCATCGCCGAGGATCGACAAGGCTTCGGGGAGGCCGTCCCAGAGCCACGTACCGATCCAGAGGAGGACTTTCCTGCCCGCCTCGTGTTCCTTCCGGATAAAGGCTCGCAGGTCCGGCCACCGGATGGGGTCGGGAACCCATACGCCGGTGAGAGACCACCCCCCATCGATGGTGACGGTACCGATTGGCACTCCGGCTTCTTCAATGTGCGCGATCCATCGGTCATAAAGCCCCTGAATGCAGTACGCCATCGCCCGGCGCTCGCGACCGATCCCTTCCTGATGCATGGCGTGGGCCACCTGATCGCCCCAGCCACAGTAGATCGGGCGCAGCCACCAGTCCGGAATCGGGCCGGTCTTCTTCGCCGGATATTGATGCGCCAGCCCTCGGGCGAGGACCTCCGATAGCGGTGTTTCGCCCTCAAATCCGATGAGCTCAAGCCGGACGTGAGGGGCTGCCAGTCCGGGGTCGGTGCGTCCTTCCAGATCAAGCGTTATCGTAACGCCGTCCGCCGTGGCGGTAACGACGATTTCATTCCACTGATGCCATCCCGCATCTGCCGCGACGCCGAGAAACCAGCGGCGACCGTCTCCCTCCAGCACGACAGCCATCGGCGGGGGGGAGAACTTCGAACTCGTGAGCAGATTGACCCGGATGCCGATCCGGAAGCTCTGCGGCACGGGATAAGGCGTGATCCGATGATCGCTTGATGGGCTGGGGTTCCACAGGAACGCCGGTGAAAATCCGAGATCGGATTGCGATAGGGACCATTCAAGGCCTTCGGATTTTACAGTGGGCGGAAAGGCTTGCGGACAGAGCATGGCGTGAGGAGAGGCGTGCTGAAAATGGTGGAGTTGCGACGTTACAACCTGCTCTTTGGAAGTCAAAGATTTTGTGCCTCAGAAGCATTGCGCGGGCCTCTGGCGCGGGTTGGCGGCGGCGGTCTGAAATCGCGCCGTCCCGCCCATGCTCGCGGAGATGCGGAGCATCGCTTCCGTAGCCTACCTCATCTCCAGCCGGGTGGCTCCGGCGGGCAATCGGACGGCCAGATAAGCGGCGCGATTTCTTTGCCGGGAGACGACATGCGTAGCGGGAAGACCGTTGACGTGGAGCGCCGCCCCCGGGCGCTCGGGCAGCCCGGCGAAGAAGTCGCCGCCTTCCGGGATATCGACAGAGAGCGCGGTGCCGTCCCACTCCACCTGAACCACGCCCAGCCGCGTCGCGACCCTGCCGCGAAACGTCTTGAGGCACGCGACCGACGGCAGAATCTCCCAGGCGTTATCGGACTCCGACAGCCGAACGCCAAGGATCGTACGGGTCGCAAAGATCGCAGGAATGGCGGACCAGCCGTGGGAGTGCGATTGCTCCGCGTTCCACGTCTCCCACACCGTCGTACCGCCCTGCCGGGAAAATTCTCCCCAGCGCGTTTCGATAAAGCGGAGCGCCTCCGCGACCATCCCGCCTTCGCAGAGCGCTTCAATCATGTACCCGGCAAAGTAGGGCGTGCCGATGGGAACCATGGCGGAAGCGGGCCAGCGGTATTGGCTCAAGGCTAGTGAAACGGTGGGGATCTTCCCCAGTCCGGGGAGCTCCACCTCGCAGTTCGCCAGATCCGCTTCAAAAGTGGTGAAAAGGTCCTCCTGCTTCAGTCGTCCGATGATCCGCGCAGCCTGCTCATCGCTCGCCAGCCGGTAGAGCATCGCGAGGTAGTTCTCGTGGCAGCCCCAGCGTTCGGACTGCACGCCGTCGACCAGCCCGTTGACAAAGATTCCGCGGCGGTCGTCCCAGAGCCGTTTGCAAAAGGCGGCCCGCACGGAGGCGCGCAGATCCGCCACCCTTTCCGCGTCGGCATTCCGACCGGTGCGGCGCGCCATCGTTTCGACGCATCGGAGCGCTTCATAGGCAAAAGCGTTCCATGCGCTATTGATTCCCCGCTGATCAATCGGCGCCCAGTCGATGAAATTGTAATGATTGGAGTGCGCCGTCACGCTCGCCGGAGGCGCCTGAAAGAGGCCGGGAGGCGTTTGCAGCGAGGCGATCCAATCCACGAGGCGCTCCAGCTTCGGCCACAGCTCCCGGGCCAGCGACCAATCTCCGCTCGCCGTACAATACTCCAGCAGCGAGGAAGGAAAGCGGAGCGTCCAGGTGGAGACGTTGGAGGTGACATTCCCGGGATACTTGCCCTGTAGCATGCCGTTGGCGCGCTGGCCCCGCGCATGATGCAGGAGAAAGCGACGCGCCAGCGCATAATCGCGAAAGTAATCATAGGCGACCTGCGCCTTCACCAGATCGTCCCCCAGCCATGAGCCCCGCTCGCGCCACGGCGTATCCATGTAGGAATCCTCCATGCAGAGCTGGACCGTATGCAGGCTGATCGCGACCGCCTGATCCAGCACGCCGGAGCTGGAGGCGAAGCTCCCCTGCCGGACCACCGGGTAGGTGCTGCGCTCCCAGGCGACCTCTTCAAGCTCCGCGCTTCCCCCGTGAACATGCAGCTGGATAAAGCGGGCGCTCTTCGGCCACGTCACGCGGTACTCCACCGGGGAGTCGCCCAGAATCAGCCGATCGAAATAGTGCATCCGGGACTTCGCCGGATTCACGCGACCATTCATCAGATGCTCTCCGTAGCTGATATCCAGCACCGTTCCCGGCGATCCGCTGACCCGGAGCGTCGGGTAGCCGCTCCAGATCCTGCCGAGATCCCAGATCAGATAGACCGCCTCGTGCGCGGCGAGCGCATCGCCCCGCACCTGATAGCGCGTATTGGATAATCCCCCCGGGAGCGGCCGGGCGCGGCGGGTGCGATCCGGACGAAGCGTCGCCTGATTTATCGCTAGCGCCATCTCGGATAAAGGATACCCGGAGATCGGTCGGGAGAAGGTGGCGATGCCCTGCTCCAGCAGGCGATCGGGCAGAAAGCGTTCGCTTGCCATGGGAGGAATATCGCGCGCTTCCATCGCGAGAACCGGATCGGAGGATAGCACCGCCGCCGGGGGCCAGTCGGAGTCGTCGTAGTCCGTCTCCCACGGCCGCAGCAGGCCGCGCCGGGCGTCATAGCATTCATTGGGCGGCTGAGTGCCGCGCCGGGCGACGCCGAGCGAGCGGTAGCCGGGGTCCTTCCGCATCCTCCATTGGGAGTCGGAAATGACGCGGAGCGCACCGATGCTCAGATCAGCCCAAAGAGCCCCGCGCTGGGGTGAGCACGAGCTGATCTTCTCCGGCCCGAGGCTGTAGACCTGCACGGCGATGACATTACGCCCCGCCCGGAGAAATCCGGTGAGGTCGTAGCGGTCCACCGTAGGGGTACCCGCGTGGAACTTGGGCGGCCCGAAGCCGACGCGCCGACCGTTCACCCAGAGCATATAGCGAAGATCCGCGGAGATCGCCAACTGCGCATCCGCCACCGCCTCCAGATGGAAACTCCGGCGCGCCCACGCCCATACATGGCGATCGTCGCCCGTATCGCCACACCAGAGCCACGACGGTGCCCGCCGGTCCGCGGCTTCCCCGGAGAGCGGGTGCTCGCGTTCCTGCCAGCATTCTCTTTTACCAAAAGCGCTGGTTGCTCCCGGCGTCTCCGCAGTCTTTACCTTTTCGTTTACGCGCACAGTATTGGATCGGCTATTCTTCTTTGATCAGAAGCATCGTCTCATAGAGCTTCATTTCGAACTCAAACTCCGAAGCCGCCTCCCACGTCCGGTTGGTAAAGACCTCCCTTAGCCGCGCAGACCGGGGAAGGCGTAGCGTCCGTTTCCCTGCGGTGCGGGCATAGAGCGAGAGCATGCTGCGGTTCACCGTAATCGCGGTGTCGGGATCGTCGGAGTAAAAGAATACTCCGGAGTATTCAAAAATATTCCGCCATAGCTCCTTGGAGAGCACCGGAGCCGAGCTGTAGATGGAGGTCCAGCCGTCCATCTTCCGGATGGCAAAGCCGGGGTGAGCGGTCTCCTTGAGTTCTCCAAGGATTTGTACCTGCGCTCCCTTTTTCGGGGAGAAGAACCGTCCGCCGGAGAAGATCGGCCCCCGATTGCCGACAAACGAAGGAGGGAGCTTCCCGCCTTCGGGTATCGGGATTTCCTCCTTGAGACCAAAATCGGCCCCCCGGATTCCCTTCAGCAGCGGATGCGGATCGTCATGGAGAAGGACTTCGGGGATCGGCGCGCCCACCTCCTCCACGGCAAAGCCGGTGGTCTGCTCCAGATTATCCGTCGAGAGCTTCCCGTCGGCGACAATTCCCGGCGCGTAAACCCAGACCGCCGTAGCATGGTTCTTCTTCAGCATCGCATGAATCCGCGCCCTCTCCGCGCTATCGATCTCCATCGTATTGAGAAACACATAGCAGCGATAGCCCCGCACGCGTTCGTCCGTGATGTCGTCAAGAAAGTAGAGATCGTAAGGCGCTCCGGTCCAGCCGATCGGAGTGCGGGCGGAGAGCGCGTTCGAGTTGAGAAAGCGATCATTTCGCGGCAGATAGACCTGGCTGTGATCGTCCACAACAATGGCCACTTCGGCGACGGACTGCTGATCCCGATTCCCCGAAGCTTCGCGAATCTCCCGGATCTGGCGGAAAAGGTCCCAGATCTTCGGGGAGTCGAACCATCCGTGATGCATGTCGTATTGCCAGCTGGCCACTCCTGAGGTGATGTCGCGGGCAAAGAGCTTCAGAAAGATCGCGCGCTGCCGCTCCCAATCGGGGGCATAGCCGTAGAGGAAATTCTCCCGGTCGGACTTGATCTTCGATAGCCACGTACGAACATCGTGCTCATCAATGCCCAGCTTTCCATGAAGCTGGAGCGAATTGTGGACCAGCCCCGTAGCTCCCGGATGGCTCAGCGGTCTCGGGCTGTAGGTCGGCGCGGCAATAAAATCGATGGCGGGAGAGCGGAGAAGCGCCTGCTGAAAGATCCGGCCATAGGCCTGCGTATTGGTGTCCACATTCAGCGTCGTCGATCCGGCATACACGCCCACGGAGAGGCGATTGGCACTGGCGCGCTTGACGGTTTCGGCCAGTTTGACGATCAGCTCGGCAGGCGCGTTTCCATAAGCCTCCGTGTAGTCGATCAGGTCCTGATCCGTCTCGGGATTCCGCAAGCGAAAGGCTCCCACTCCATTTCGCCGCTGGGTGCTGGGGATGGGAGCGGTGTCAAAGTCGATCTCCGGCTGGTGCCACGCCGTGCGGAGTTTTTCCACATCGCCATCGTATTTCCCGCGAAGGAAGTCCGCAAAGTACCGCTTCATCGCAGGGCCGTAATCCGCGCTGAATCCTCCCTGCCCGGCGCCGCGCCACATCCACTGACCGTCGTGCCCGCCAACGAGGTGAATCCCTGCGATCCGGTCGCGGTAGGGCTGCGCGTCGACATGCCGGATCAGATGCTCAAGGAAGCGCGAGGCGTCCGCGATATAGACCTGCGAGGCCAGCGACGGCCCCCGCAGTCCTCCCTTGGCTCCCTGACCTTCATGGATTCCCGATTCATCCTCATAGCGGATCAGTTCCCCGGGATGGGCATCGAGCCACGACGCGGGCGGCTCCAGACTGAGATAGAGAATCACCTTCACGGAAGGGGCCGCGGCCCAAATCTGCCCGACCCGCTCGTCAAAGGCTTCCCAGTCGTACGAATCCTTGCCCAGCCAGACCTGCCGGATAGCCGGACCACCCCCTGCCGGAGGATGGCTGGCTCCGACCTTGAAAGGCACTGCGACATAGGGATACCCCGCCTCCGCAGCGTCCTTGATCCGGTGAAGCGAAGTGGAGATTCGCTGCGCCCCCGTCACGAAGATGGCATCATCCGCTTCCAGCCGCGTGCCTGCGGGAGAAGCGCCGTCAGTGGCAAAGGAGCTGTCAGGGAGGAGCGAAAAGGCGGGGAGAGCGCACATGAGGAGGCTGAGAGAGCGTCGTGTGAGAGAGGGAGCGGGAGAGGAATGAGCCATGAGAATCAGAGCGGGTAGTTCACAAAATCGATATTTCCCCGCTGGAGTTCGGATTTCTTCACCGGGGCCACGTGGCCGTCCGCCCAGAGGATATTGGTCCGCCCGGAGTGGGGCTCCGCCACGCGGTTGAAGCCGGTGCCATCCGTATTGCGGTTGAAGCCGTAGCCCCAGCCAGAACCGGTTGCGGAGTCGGTCATGACGACGATTTTCGAGGGTTGCGGAATGCCTGCTAGGCGGCGAATCGGAAAAGTCGCGACCGGTGTGGTCGGGAAGACGTAATAATTGACCGCGTAGGGATAGGGCGTCGAAGTCTTGCCATTTACCGGGAGGCGATTGAGCGGGCAGACGGCAAGCTCGATCAGCTTTCTATTGCCCCCGACATAGGCCGCCAGTCCCATCTCCTGATTTTTGTTCGGTTCATACCAGCTGCCATTCCAGGGAACCTGCGGAAACCAACTGCCGAGCGCGGGCGGGAACGCGCCATTATTTTCCCCCTGATAGAGTGCGACCGCTGCTCCGAGCTGCCGGAGCTGTCTCGCACACTGAATCTCTCGCGACTTCACGATCCCCTTCTGGACGGAGGGAATCGCAAGCGCGAAAAGGACGAGAACGACCGCCACGACGAGAATGATCTCGATGAAGGTAAACCCGTCGCCCCGGGGCTGTCGCAGGAATGGCGAGGAGGTCTTCATGCGCTGCGGCGCTTGCTTCGCAGAAACCCGGCTCCGGCGAACGCTACCCCAAGGCCCAGCAATCCGAGCGTACCCGGCTCAGGGATCGCTGCGAAGATGGCGTTGAGTTCGGATGAATTGAGAGCGGAGTTGTAGAAGGCGAAGTTATCGATATTTCCGTTGAGCAGCCGCGCGCCATCGCTGGAGCTGCCGATCGTCAGGAGCGTGCTCGTGGTCACCTGCGGGTTTGTCAGCTTGGTGCCGTGGGCTTGCGATGCCAGCGTCTCCGAAGTCGAGGGACCGGAGTAAAACGTTACAGTGCCGTCGGTCGCGTCAAAGGTCACGGCGATGAACTGCCAGACATCGCTTTGCTCCGGTACGAGAAGCGTGCTCTGGAGCGCAGAGCTTCCATTGACCGCCAGACGAAGTGCATTGGTCGTGCCGCCAATGCCAAAGTCGATCGCGACGTTCCCGCTGCCATCTCTGAGATGAAAGAGTCGTCCGATATTGCCATTGCGGGTAACGTCCTGCACCCACGCCGTGATCGTAAAGGAGCCAAGGTCGGACTGGAAATAGGCCTTATCCTCCGTGGAAAGCGTATTGATGGTAGCATAGGGAGCGCCTCCCAGGCGCGTGTTGGCAGCCGCGTCCGCAAACCCCAGCACGGACGAACCGTCCGGACCCGGAGGGGTATCGGTCACCCGGTCCACCGAAGTCCCCGTGCCGGTATTGGTCGTCAGCGAAAGGGCAACGGTTCCGCTGCTGGTCTGGACAGCGCCGGGCGTGTCGAAATCATAATAGAGAATCGGCGCAGCGGTCGCGCTGACGGCGGGGGCGAGGATCGAAGCCGCGAATAATCCGAGGCTAGCGAGTATGGATCGGGGGGCGGAGAAGCGGTGGACCGGGGACGCGATAGCTTTCATGGCAATAGGAGTTTTGGGGGTTGGGTTGGGGGGATTCAAGGTTAGCGTTCTGTGCTTTTTTCCGATGCAGATCGCAAAGCGGTGAAAGGTATCAGCCTCATTCCGCCGAAGGAGGGGAAGAGAAGATCTCCCGTAGCTCGTCCTCATTCAGGGCAGAGTTGTAAAAAGCAACATTATCGATATTGGCATCAAGCAGCCGCCCTCCATGCGGAGCGCCAAGGTTGCCGATGGTCAGCACCTTGCTGTCGGTCGCCGGAGGGGCGGGCAGTTTCCGGTCGGGAGCCCAGAGCTGCAAGGTTTCGCCCTGTGGCGCGGAGTAAAAGACAACGCTCCCGTCGGCGTGATCATAGGTGACGGCGACAAAGACCCATCGGTCGCTCCGGTAGGGAACGGTCTGCTTTGTACCGTTTCCCGGCGAGAGACTGCTGACGGGCGGGGAACCATTCACGCTGAGATGCGGCGCGCTTGGCTCTCCTGACCGCCCGCCCAGACTGAATTCGATTGCCGGTGCGGAGCCGCCCCGGAGCGTAAAGATCCGACCGATCTCGCCATAGGAGGCATTCTGCTGGACCCACGCTGTAATCGTAAACGAAGCAAGGCTTTCGCGGAAAACCGGATTGCTGGAGATGGAGGCCTGTAGCGTCGTGTCCTGCGAGGCTCCGGAGAAGCCAAGTACCCGTCCGGCGTCGGACGTGCCGGAGGAAGAGCCCACCTTGTTTGCCGGCTCGGAGCCGACCTTGGTCTCAAGAGTCAGGGGGAGGCTCCCGGCGCTGTGCTGTGCGTCCCCGGGGGTATTAAAATCATAGAGAAGGACGGGCTCAGGCGCTGCCGCGACGGGGCCGACGGAAGCGACCAGCAGGAGCGCACAGGTGACGGGCAGAGGGGAGGAGAGCATCGCTCTCTATTCAGCCCGGGAAAAGCGGAAGTTCAAGCCGGATAGTCTGTGTTTTTTTATGACGCAGATGGACCGCTATTCACTCGGGAAGTGGGTCGGCGCGGGGACCAGCGAAAGGGGGATCAGCGTGCGAAGCTCGGGGAGTGCACCGGCTTCAAAGTAGTGAATGGCCGCTTTGGTGACGGCTCGCGCCATCGCCTCGCGCGGATAGGGGTAATACTCCAGCGGCGGGTAGACGGCCAGTTGATTGAGCGAGGAGTTCACGGGGAGGATTCTCATCTGCCCGGGTACCTTGAGCCCGCAGCTTTGCAGGACCATCATCACAAACCCCGGATTGATCGGAGAATTGACCACAAGCCCCTGCCTGCCACGTACCCGGGAGGCGAGATTGCGGAGGCATCGGCACTGCTCGGTGTAATCGTTGGGCAGCAGCGTGACGCCGCCTGCGAAAGGCCGGTGCGACTGCTGCTGGAGCTCGCGGAACTCCTGCTCCAGCCGGTCGATCGATTCGCGCACCTTCTGGCCGGAGAGATTGAGGATATCGACCCGTTCGCAGCCGTGGCGGAGAAGGTGATGGATGGCATGACGGATCGCGGGATAGATATCGCAGGAGATGTACGGGAGATGAATGCCCGGAAGCGGGAGGCCGATGAGCAGGGCGTTTTTGAACCGTTCGATCAGTTTCTGATGGGCGAGGCTCAGCCCGGAGAACATCAGCAGTTCCCCGGGGTTTGACTTCATCTGGGGAAGCGTCCGGATTCGCGAATCGCTCCAGTACTCAATCTGAAAGCCGATCTGATGCGCCGCGAGCCGCGCGCTGAGCGAGACCATGCTATCCGAAGTCGAGGTATTCTGAAACAGAGAGTGCTTGATCATCCGCACCAGGCGCGGAGTACCGGCAGCGGGAGCGGGAACATTTGGAGAGAGAAAGAACCCTTTCTTGGGGACCGCATAGAGGTACCCCTCCCGCTTGAGGATCGCCAGAGCGGACTGGAGCGTGTTCATCGAAACGCCTAGCGAAACGCTCCACTCCCTCAGGCCGGGCAGCGGCTCGGTGAGCGTGCCTTGCAGGATCGCATCCCGAAGGAAGTCAGCGACATGCTCTGATTTATAGCGCGAGAAATTCATAGGGGGCGACCCACCATGACAGGAAAACCGGGAGCGGTAAATGATTGCAATCCTGGCGAAAGAAATTAGCTACTGGATAGCTAACGGGTTTATGAAACACGCTCCCTTGCTTTCCATTGCCGCGGCCACGGCCGAAGTGCGCGCCGTCTATGCCGCCCTGGCGACACGACCGGTTGAGCGGGCGTGCACCTTGCGCTCGGGATGTTGCCATTTCCGGCTGACCGGGCGAACGCCCTACCTGACCAAAGGCGAGGCGCTCGTCATGGCGCAGGGAGTGCGCGCCGCCGGACGCAAGGAACTGCCCGAGCGGGAGGACGGCGCCTGCCCGATGCTTCACCCGCGCACCGCGCGCTGCATGGCCTACGTGGATCGGCCCTTCGGCTGCCGCACCCATTTCTGCAAAGAGGCAGGCGGACCCTACGAGCGGCGTGAAGTGGTGGACCTCATCCGCCGGCTGGAGCAGGTGGACGCCGCGCTGGGCGGCGACGGAGCGCGACTGTTTCACGGCGCGGTGGAAGCCGCGCTGGAGGAGTTGGCGCTTGCCCGACCGGCGAAGCGGCGGCGGTAACGCAGAAAGAGGGAGGCGGCAGCTCAGCCCAGCTCAAAAGTCGTCACGCCATAAATCCGGGACCACGGCAGCTCCGGATAGGAGCCCAGCGTCATCCGGGCGCAGCCGAAGACCTCCCGCAACCCGTGCCGCGCGGCAAGCGCCACAGCCTCGGGGTTGTTCTCCGGGATGTCGAGGAAAAGCGACGCTCCGGGAACGTGCGCGCTCAAGCCGCGAAAAAGGGCGTCGGCAGCTTCCGGCGTATCGGCAAAGAGCGGGCCGATCTTCGCTCCTTCGTGGCAGGGACGGATCACGCCGTAGCCGCAAAGCGTCCCGTTCTCAACGAAGGCCAGCGCCCGACCGCCCTGGGGCGCAAGCCAGCGCTCCAGAAAGGCCTCGCGCGAAGCTCCAAAGTGCGCGCGGTCATAAGCAGCCAGCGTGGCAGAGGGAAGCTGCGCGGCATCAATCAGCTTCGGATGAAGACCGGCGGGTACACCCTTTCCTTCCATCCGCAGATTGCGATGGGAGAAGCGAAAGCCGCTCAGAGCATACTTATCCTGCATGGTAAAGACGCCATCGAGCGCAGCGCCGCCCTCCGGCCCGATCCGCATCTTCATCTGCCCGATGAAATAGCGCCAGAAAGCCAGCCCCCAGCCGCGCCCGCGCCACTCCGGCTTCACAATCAGCAGCCCCACAAATCCGTAGCGCCCGTCGTAGATCACCGTGGAAGCTCCGCCAATCAACTCTCCGCGCACCTCCATGGCGTGAAAACCGCGAGGGTCAGCGGCAAGAAAAGCCTCGGCATCG
>JBEBWR010000097.1:0-10896 GCA_040392045.1 Chthoniobacter flavus
GGTGCGCCAAGATCATTCGTGATATCACCGAGCGCCGCCGGCTGGAGCGCGAGATTCTCGAAATCTCCGACCGCGAGAAACAGCGCCTCGGACAGGATCTGCACGACGATCTCTGCCAGCACCTCGTCGGTATCTCCATGATCAGCAATATCCTCGCCGAGCAACTGGCCAAGCAGGCGCTGCCGCAGGCGAGCGAAGCGCGGAATATCGCCGAGCTGGCGCGGCACGCCGTGGACCACGCGCGAAGCCTCGCCCGGGGCCTGTCGCCGCTTCGGCTCGATGAAGACGGATTGGTCCCCCAGATGGCGCTGCTGGTCTCCGTGACCGAACGGCTCTTCCGCGTACCGTGCTGCTTTGAGGGCGATGTCACCATTGAGGCGCGTAACCTCACGGCCGCCACGCACTTCTACCGCATCATGCAGGAGGCGCTGCACAACGCCGTAAAGCACAGTCAGGCCACGAAAGTCTGCGTCAGGCTCACGACCGAGGGGAATCACTTCGTCCTCACCGTCGCGGATAACGGCGTGGGGATGGGCAACGCCGAGACCGACAACGAGACCGGCGAAGGCTCCGGGCTCGGCATGCATACCATGCAATACCGGGCGCGCGTCCTCGGGGCGACGCTGGAATTCGGGGAAAACCCCGGCGGCGGTACGGTCGTTTCCTGCTCGGTCCCCCGGCGAAAGCTGGGGTGTTGAAAAGTTCATTTGACGCTGCCGCCAGCCGACCGCTAACGTGATCCCATCATCACCTTGCCCCGCCCTTTTTGGCGGAGCAGCAACCCAAGAGACACACTGTCACCAAGCGATATGGCTAAATACGGCATTAACGGCTTCGGACGGATCGGTCGCAACGTGTTCCGGGCCATGAGCCCCGAGCAGGCGGCAAACGTCGTCGCCATCAACGACCTCACCGACACCAAAACCCTCGCGCATCTCCTCAAGTGGGACTCCGTGCACGGGCAGTTCGACGGCGAGATCAGCTACGACGATGAGAACATCATCGTCCGCGGGAACAAGATCCGCATCCTCAAGGAGCGCGACCCGGCCGCCCTGCCGTGGAAAGACCTTGGCGTGGAAGTCGTGCTGGAGTCCACCGGCTTCTTCACCGACCGGAGCAAAGCCGAGCTGCATATCACCAGCGGCGGCGCCAGGCGCGTGCTCATCAGCGCCCCGGCCAAAGGCCCGGACATCACCCTCGTCGTTGGTGTCAACGATCACCTCTACGACCCGGAGAAGCACTTCATCGTTTCCAACGCGAGCTGCACGACGAACTGCCTCGCCCCGCTCGTGAAGGTGCTCAACGATACCTTTGGCATTGAGCACGGGTTCATGAGCACCATTCACAGCTACACGAACGATCAGCGCATCCTCGACCTGCCGCACAGCGATCTCCGCCGTGCCCGGGCTGCTGCGGTGAACATTATCCCGACCAGCACCGGTGCCGCCAAGGCCATCGGCGAAGTCATTCCCGAGCTGAAGGGCAAGCTCAACGGCGGCTCCTTCCGCGTTCCCACGCCGGACGGCTCGGTCACCGACTTTGTCGCCACGCTCTCCAAGCCCGCCACGGTGGAGGCGATCAACGCCGCCTTCAAGGCCGCCGCCGAATCCGGCCCGCTCAAGGGCGTGCTGGAGTACAGCGACGAGCCGCTCGTCCTTCAGGACATCGTGGGCAACCGCCACTCCTCCATCTTTGACAGCGATCTCACCATGGTCATGGGGGACAAGCTCGTCAAGGTCGTCTCCTGGTACGATAACGAATGGGGCTACAGCAACCGCTGCGCGGACCTGCTTGCCCGGCTGGGAGCATAAAGAGCGTCGATTAAGGGGCGCAAAACCCCGTACCTTATGGGTTAAACCTTCACAAAGAGCGGTCTGGAGCTGATGCCCCGGCCGCTCTTTCTTTTTTGATTACCTCATGGCTAAACTTTCCCTTCGCGACCTCAGCGTCGCCGGTCGCCGCGTCCTCGTGCGTGTCGACTTCAATGTACCGACGGAAACCGTCGACGGCGTCCAGCGGATTACCGACGACACCCGCATCGTCGAGAGCCTGCCGACGATCAACTTCCTCCGCGAGCACGGCGCCCGCGTCATTCTGATGGCTCATTTCGGCCGCCCGAAAGGCGAGCCGAACCCGAAATACTCCCTCCGCGTCGTCGCCGACCGGCTCAGCGAACTGCTCGGCAGCCCCGTCGCCTTTGCCACGGATACCGTGGGCGAAAGCGCGAAAGCGACCGTGGCCGCGCTCAAAGACGGCGAAGTCGCCCTGCTCGAAAACGTCCGCTTCCAGAAAGAGGAAGAGGCGAACGATCCGGAGTTTGCCAAGGCGCTGGCTTCCCTCGGCGACCTTTTTGTGAACGACGCCTTCGGAGCGGCGCACCGCGCGCATGCCTCCACGGTGGGCGTGGCGGCTTACCTGCCGCAGGCGGCCGCCGGATTCCTGATGGAGAAGGAGCTGAAGTATCTCGTGGACGAACTCGCCAGCCCGGCGCGGCCTTTTGTCGTGATCGTGGGCGGAGCGAAAGTCTCCAGCAAGATCACCGTGCTCAAGTCGTTGCTGGAGAAGGCCGACACGCTGCTGATCGGCGGCGCGATGGCCTATACCTTCTTCCTCGCCAAGGGACTGTCCGTGGGCAAAAGCCTCGTGGAAGCCGACAAGGTGGACCTCGCGAAAGAGATCCTCGCGCTGGCCGAGGCGAAGGGCGTCAAGCTGCTGCTGCCGGTGGATAACGTCGTCACGCAGGAGTTCAAGGCCGGAGCCGCCACGCAGATTACCGCACCCGGGAGCGGCGTGCCGGACGACTGGGAGGGCGTCGATATCGGCCCGGAGACGATCCGGCTCTACACTGCCGAGATCGCCAAGGCCGGGACGGTCCTCTGGAACGGACCCGTCGGCGTCTTTGAGATCCCGGGGTTTGATCAGGGCACCCGTGCCGTTGGAGAAGCCATTGCCGCTTCGAGCGCCGCCTCCATCGTGGGCGGCGGCGACTCCGTCACGGCGGTGAAGCAGTTTGGTCTTGCCGACCGGATGACCTTTATCTCCACTGGCGGCGGAGCCAGTCTGGAGCTGCTCGAAGGCCGAGAGCTTCCGGGCGTTGCCGCGCTGACTGACCGTTAATCCCCTATTCCTATCCCCTTTATCCCGAATGCGAAAAAAAATCGTAGCCGCCAACTGGAAGATGAACATGACCGTCCGCGAAGCGGAGCTGTTCATCAAATCGTTCCGCCATGAGATCGGTGAGGAGGACGACGTCGATATCGTCATCGTTCCGCCCTTCACCGCGCTTGCCAGCGTGAACGCGCTGCTCTCGAACGTGACGAATATCACGCTCGGCGCGCAGAATATGCACTGGGAGAAATCCGGAGCCTTTACCGGCGAAATCAGCGCCGCCATGCTCCGCGATCTCTACGTCCGCTATGTGATTCTCGGCCATAGCGAGCGCCGCTCGCTCTTCGGCGAGACTGACGAGGTCGTAAACCGCAAGGTCCGCACCGCGCACGCCTCGGGCCTGCGGGTGATCCTCTGCGTGGGCGAGACGCTGGAGGAGCGCGACGCCGGTCAGGTCGAGGCCGTACTGGAGCGGCAGCTCCGCACCGGGCTCGCCGGGCTGGAGCCCAAGGAAGCGCAGGAGACCGTGATCGCGTATGAGCCAGTCTGGGCCATCGGCACCGGGCGCACCGCCACGCCGGAGCAGGCGCAGGAAGCTCACGCCTTTATCCGCCGGACCATCGCCGCGATTGTCAGCCCCGAAGTGGCCGACCGCGTGCGCATCCAGTACGGCGGCAGCGTGAAGCCGGAGAACGCCGCCACGCTGCTTCACCAGCCGGACATCGACGGCGCGCTCGTCGGCGGAGCAAGCCTTGATCCCCGGGCGTTCGCGCAGATCGTCAAGGCAGGGCTGTAAGCTTCAACCTCTGAACTGAAAGCGGGAAGCGACGATCAAGGTCGCTTCCCGCTTCTTCTTTTTTGGGGTTATGGGGTTTCGGGAATGAGACCGGTCAGCCCCGTGGTTGCGCTCTTCCACTTACAGCGGGGGCCGTCCACGTATACCTCGGGGCCGACCTTGGTGACACTCTCTCCCAGCCGGGTCACGAGGATATAGTGTTTCTTGTTCGGGTCGGTGAGGTTCTCCATGAAGGTGGTATGACTGACCTCGGCTCCGGTCAGCGAACAGAGATGTTCAAGGTGTGCTGCCAAGGTCCAGTTATGAACGATCTCGCAGTTCTGAATCTTTTTGTTGATCGTCGGTCCCGAAAGGATCAGCGATTTGGTCTGGTTCGCGACGAGGATGCAGCCGTTGAACTTTATGTAGTCCCCAATCGTAAGGTTTCCCACCAGCCGGTTCATCCCGGAAGGCCCGCGAAAACTTCCATAGCTCTGACCCTCATAAGTCAGCCCGGACGGGTCCTCAAACCAGCATCGGGCAAAGAAGGTTGCGTCCGACGGAACCGTTTCCGAGCCGTAGATATCCCGGACAGACCCGTAGATGATGCAGTCGCGAAACGCCATTTCCGGCTGCTTCGCATTCAATGAATAATGGGTGGTCCCCCAGAACAAGCATTGGTCAAACTCCAGATCGGCGCTGTCGTGGGTCGCGGCCACCATGCCGTAGCCCCGGTTATTGACGAAGTCACAATCGACGAACAGACCGTCGCGACTCAAGCCCGTGCTCGAAGGCTCGACATCGACTCCGGCGCAGGGGGCGAACCGAAAGGTGCTTCCCCTCTGCCCGGTATGATTGAACTTGCAGTTAATCGCCGTCACTCCGACACCGCCGACCCAACTGAATCCCTGCCGACCATTGTATTCGCTCCTGACGTCGTGGAAGAAGTGAGGCGTTCTCACCAAAGGGGAGGCGCCGCTGACTCCGACAAAGACACCGTCATTCGCGTTATCGTGCGTATGCAGATGCGCCAGTGTCAGGTTATTGCAGTTCATGAGCGAAATCCCATGAGCCGGTACATAGCTGATGGCGCCTCCCTTCTGGAAATTGCTGAGATTCCCGTCGATCTCCAGATCCCGGATCAGGACGTTATGACACTTTGTCAGGCTGATCGGCTGACCCGGATTCGCCAGATAATTTGCATGATAGAACGAATCATCCGGGGAGGGATGCGGCAGGCCCGTGTCGGGATCGTAAGCGCCAAAGCGCAAGCCGTCCGCCATTCGTAGCTTGGCGTTTCCGATACCTTTAATGAGCAAGCCATCGACCGGGAGCGCCCCCGTCGCGGTAATCTTCAGGATGGGTGCGGTCTTATAATACGGATAGCTCCCGCTTTGATGGTCCTGACGACCCACGCGGTAGACGCGGGGAGGTCCCGATACCGAGCCGGGAATCTCCAGGGTTCCCCCACCGCTATTGAGGAGAGCGGCAGCGGCGCTTGCAAAGGCATCGGTGTCATCGGTCACGCCATCGCCGACAGCGCCAAAGTCCAGAACGCTATACGTTGGCCCCGAGGCGAACTTCAGCGTCAACTGCGGAACATTAGCCGCCGCATTATTCGGCCCGTAGACAACCCAGCGGCGACAGAAATCGCCCCGGTCCGAGATCGGCGGGAGCAGCGCCGGATTGGGCCAGCGATGGCGCAGGTCCTCCCCTTCCGCCCACTTCACCACAAAGCCGTCATTCTGCTGTGCACCGATAATCCAATCGGAGACCAGCGCCGTCACATCAAAGGTGATGACCATCTCCGCAGCGGGTGCTACCGGACGATAGACCGCCACCGGGATCGGATCGTAATCCCCTCCGGGAGTGGTCCAGTTGCCCAGACTCCCACCGCGATGGGTCCATGTCGCCCCGTTAGCCCACGGTTTGGTCATCCGGTAGACGCGAAGTTGCGGCGGAGTGATCGGAATGCCGCAGTTGCTATTGATCGCCTTGATCTTCAGCGAAAGCGTTGCTGAGACGAGGGGCTGATTCTGATAAGACGACAGATCGTCAAACTGCACGAGGTAGCGATGATCCGGATAGCCCTGAGTATGATCGAGCACAAAGCTGACCGCGCCTTCAGCAGCCTGCGAACCTGCGGGCGTCCCCTTGGAGCCGATAAACGCGTTATGATGGTTCGCCGCGGAAACCGTTGGGCTGAGCACCACCGTGTCGACAGCTCCAAATGCGGGAATGGCGTTCAGCAGGGTCAGATATACCATGAATAGCGTCACTCGATGTCTTGGCATGACAATTCTCCTTTTCTGTTTTTGGCGGGGTGGGGGAAACGTGAACCCTGACGAAAGCCTAGGCAATTCCAATGGCTGGCGGCAGGCTCACGTCACCTCTGGGGGAAGGTGATGATCGCGCATCCTACGGGCGTCTTATTTGAATAGCGATAAAAAAGTTAAAAAATATAAAATTTACCCATTGCCGCAATCGGATCGGAAACGCCTCTCCATTACGGATAATGCGCTCCGAAGAGGCCACGCAGTGGCCCCGCGCGGCAGCGCGAAGAAGGTCAAGCGGAACGCTTGGTCCAGATGTCGAGCGGCAGGAGGAGCAGGGCTGCGGCGAGGAGCCACGGGGCGAGACTGGTTCCGCGGGGAATTCCTACCGCCGGCGGAGCGAAAAGCGACTCCGGAGCTGGGGCCATGCGGCCTCCCGCCGCGTCCGCGAGCTGTTGGAGAGCGGATTCGTTCGTATCGTTATTAAGGAACTCGGGAGGGTAGGGAGCCGTGTAGCCCACCATCGGGCCTCCCTCCGGAATCGCCGGGGAATGAACCTGTAGGCGCGTCGTACCCGTCGTACCGACACGGACCCGGGCGCGGTAATGGCCCGGCGCCGTCTGGAGAGCCTCGACATGCTCCAGCGGTTCATCAGGGCGTTCCACCGCTACGCTGAGAGGAAGCTCATTGCGGTATTCGCCCTCGGGGGTAACCGCATCAATCTCCAGCCGCGCCATGCCGCCCGGCTCGGGGTGGAGCGTCACCTGCAACCCGCTGCCGTGGCCGCTGCGTCGCAGAAGACTGCGGGTTAGCTGTGCCCAGAACTTGCCGTACCCGGGCCACCCAAGCCACTCCGAGGCCCAGCGACTCTTCGCGTCGCTCGTAAAAGCGGCGACGCGCCCGAGCCCATACTGCCACGTCGCGAGGAGCGGGTCGCCCGTCTCCGTCGAAAGAACGAGGTCGGCCGTCGGCTTGAGCTTCGTAATATTATAGCCAAGCAGCAGCGGAGCCTCTCCCCACGCGATGCCCTCCACGGCTCCCGCCTTGCGGACCGGGACAGCGGCAATCGGCTCTTCCGATAGGCTGCTCTGAGAGACGCGCATCGTCTCCGTCGTGAAAATCTGCGGCAGGGTCAACGCATCGCTCGTCAGGTAGAACCGGCCCGCGCCGTTCTGGGCCAACTGCCGGAGAAAGCTGACATCGCGATCCGTATTGCTTCCGAGCGCCACGACCGAAGTCGTAATCCGCGCCGCCGTCATCGCCGAGGCAAGATCAAGAGCGGTACCGGGGACGCGGGAGCCGTCGGGCATCTCTCCGGCGGCCTTCTCCTCGGCGTCCGCGGCATCGGAGAAGAGAATGATATGCTTGATCTTCGCATTCTGGTCGCGAAGCTGCGCGTAGGCTTCGAGCAGCGAGGTGTAGACATAGATGCCACCGCCCCCGGCGGCAACGCGCAGGATATTCTGCGAGACCTCCGCCTTGTTCGCATGCTTCATCAGCGGGACCACGGGATGCACCCGCGTATCTACCGCCATTACGCCGAGGAGATCCTGCGGCTGAAGCACGCTGAGAGCCATTGCCGCGCCTTGGTTCGCGAGCGACATCTTCGTCTGCCCGGCGACTTGTGCGTTCATCGATCCGGAGCTATCGAGAATGATCACCATCGCGACCGAGGGAGTGTCCATGCGATCATCGTGATCGGTGCTGACCGGAAGGAGCGCTTCGATCGGCGTCTGGAAGTAACCGCCGACGCCAAAGCTCTGCTCGCCGCCGATCATGGCGAATCCGCCGCCAAACTCCTTGACCCACCGGCTGTAGAGCTGCATCTGCTCACGGCTCAGGCGCATCGCGGGAACGTCGCTGAGGAAAAGGGCGTCGAATTGCCGCAGCTCGTCCATTGTGCGCGGCAGCCCTCCGGCGGGGCGGACAACGGCGGCGATGTTCTCGGCCAGCAGCGCCGTCCGCAGCGGCTGAAGGCGCTCCTCATGGCTGTCAACGAGAAGGACCCGAGGCGTACCCATTTGGAACGCGCCGCTCTCGGCGTGGTTATTCTCCGCCACCGTGTCGCGCGACGGAGCGATCTCCACGCGGTAAGTGGAGCGCTCGCTGGCGGCGCGAAGGTTCGGGAACGTCACCGTATTGCTACCGCGCCGGAGGGCGACCGTCTGCTCCGCCACTTTGAAGCCGTCGGCGTGGAGAACGGCCGTGCAGGTGTCGCCGTCGATATTGCTATGAAGCGTAGCCACGGCATTGAACGGCTCGCCCTTCTTCAATTCCGGCGGGATGGCAAGCTGAGCTACCAGCACCTCGGGGCGCTCGGCATTCCTGAGCGGGATCGTGACCAGCTCCACCCCCGAGGCTTGCAACTCCTTGGCGGCTCGAAGGCCTTGCCCCACCGTGTCGTAGCCATCGCTCAAGAGGACGAGACGACGCGATTTGCCGTCGGGGAAAAGCGCGGAGCCAAAGCGGAGGGCTTTGCCGATATCGGTGGCGTTCGTCTCCGGACGGTCGGCAGCCTTGGCGGGCCAGCCGGGGGAGGTGGTGTCCGGCAGCGGCAGGGTAGCCACTCCGCCGTCGAAGCTCAGGAGGGCGGCGCTATCGCCGGAGCGACGTGCTTTCAACGCTTCGGCGATATAAGCGCGCCCGGCGGCTTCCGCCTCGGGGGTTACGCTGGCCGAGCGATCAAAGGCAAAGACCACGGCGACCTCCTTCGAACGCCACGGGATGCGCGGGCCGGCGAGCGCGAAGATCACCAGCGTAAAGAGCAGCGCGCGCAACGCGAGGCTGACGGCACGCTGCGCCGGAGTCCACTGCACGAGCGTCCGCCGCGCGGCAAGTACCACAAACGGCAGCAACACGAGCAACCAGAGAAATCCCGGGCGATCCATCATTCCGTCATCCTCCGGTGATAAAGGCTCCACTCCACGGCCAGTAGCGCCAGCGCCGCCAGCGCCAGCCATTGCCAGAAAGGACGCCCTCCGGCCAGACCTGCGAAGGAGCCGATGGACGGCGATTCGGGCGGCGGAGTAAAGCGGAGATTCGACTCCGCTTCGCTATAGGCGTTCACGGCGATCCAGCGGCTGCCGCCCTCCTCGCTGCGCAGCTCGTAAAAGCCGGTCTTGAGCGGCTGGAAGCTTCCGGCGGAGTCGGGAACGGCGACGGGCGGGTCTGCCGCTTTCCAAACGCTTTCCCCGGGGGCGAGCGCGATCAGTTCGCCGGAGAGCGCGTCTCCCTCGTTGACCGTTTCTTGCCCCGAGAGCCATTGCAGGGTATTCGCCATCAGCAGGGGGAAAGCAACGCGCAGCGGCAGGTCGGTCTCCGCGATGTCAAAGGCGAAGACGGCGAGCCGCTGGTCGCGGCCCCGGTTTCCGGCCACGATGAGCGGGATCTCCGCGTCGCGCAGCGGGGTCGTAAAGCTCCAGCCGTCCGCTGCCGGAGGCGTGAGCCGCGCGGCGCGCATCAGCGTGACATTACCCCACTCCACCAGTCGCATCATCGGGTGCGCCGCGTCGGTTTCGGCGATGACGGGACGCTCAACCATGGCAGGTCCGTCGCCCTCCATCGCGAATGGAATCGGGCCGCTGCGGATAAACAGCGCGTTCCCCGTCAGCGTAGCGAAATCTTCCGGTCCGCACTGATCAAAAATCGTCACATCAAAGCTCGTCGCCATCTCCGGGCGGAAGCCGTCGGGGGTGAGAAACTCAAACCGCAGGCCGGGGTCGGCCGCGAAAAGCTTTTCGAGAAACCAATTCCCCTTGCTCACCAGAAGCACCCGCATCGGCTTCACGGCTGGCATCACGGCGCGGGCCACATTGTCGAGAGCAAGGGCATCCGCTCCCTCCGTGAGTGTCAGTCGTGCCTCAAAGCGGCCGTCGGTTCCGTCGAGGCGGGGGAGGGCGTGGAACGTCTCGGTTTTCGTTGCCCCCGGGTCGAGCGTGAAAGGCTTCACGTCGAGCAGCGCGCCGTTGCAGGAGATCTCCACGCTGCCCGAGGCGGGGGCTTCGCCGTAGTTCGCAAGGGAGAGGAAAAGATCTGCGGCCTGAGGATTCGCCAACTGCGACCGGGCGGCAAAGCGGGTGATCGCCACGTTCGACCGCGGCGTGCCCACCACGACCGGCTCCACCTTTACCGTCTTCTCATCCGCGCTTTCCGGCAGAGCGGCGAGATCGCTGCCGTCCGTAATCACTACGAGGCGATGCGCCCCCGGACGGGCTCCGAGCAGCTCCTGCGCCTGCGCAATCGCCGGGGCCAGTTCCCCCGAAGCATCCGAGGGCTCCAGCGCCTTCAGCCGGGCCTGAAGCTGTTGCGGCTCCTGACTGAACGGCGAGATCACCTGCACCGCCGAGCCGGTCTTCCCCGCGGCTCCCACCCCCAGCACCGCCACGCTCGCCCCTTCACGCGCCGCCGCCGCATGAACCATCGCCTGTGCCACCGCCTTTGCGAAGCGGCTCTCTCCGTCCGCCTCCAGCGCCTGCATCCGCGCGCGCGTATCCAGCAGAAGCACCGTCGATTCCCCCGCCGCCGCCACACCCTTCGGCTCCGGACGCAGCAGAGCAAAGAGCAGGAGCAGCAGAATGAGCAGTTGCAGAGCCAGCGAGAGCCATCGCCGCAGTCGACCGAGGAACATCCGATGCTGCTGCTCACCCATCGCGCGCTGCCAGAAGAGCAGCGAGGAAACGCGGAGTTCCCGCCGTCGTACCCGACGCAGGTAAAGCGCCACCACCACCGGCAGCAGCGCGG
>JBEBWR010000098.1:0-10896 GCA_040392045.1 Chthoniobacter flavus
TCAGCCCGACTTCCCGGTGCCCCTCGGCGAGCAGCAGATGGGTCGCCTGCCGGGTCGCTTCAAAATAATCGTAGGTAACCGCATTCAGGGGCGGACGATTGAGAGGCCTACCAATGACGGCGATTGGTATGGGGAAGCGCTGTAGCTCTTCATCCGTCAATGCGCAAAGCGCTTCGCTCCACTCCGGCAGCGTACGGAAGAGAATCAGGCCGTCGTAGCCGGGCGGAGGATTTGAGAGAATCCGGAAAAGCTCCTCGTTGGTCGGGGTATAGTGGTAGTGAAGTTGTACGCCGCTCGTTTTGGCGGCGGCTGAGAGCCAGTCGTAGTGGACCGGGCTGATTTGCCAGTGATCGGCGCGGAACTTCTCCAGCGCCAGGAAGCGGAGATCTTTTTTCCGGCGGGGGCCCTGAACGAAGTTGCCGCGCCCCTGGGTGGCGCTCAGGTATCCCCGGGCAATCAGCCCGGAAAGCGCGGAGCGCAAGGTGCTGCGGCTCACTCCGACAAGGTCCATGAGGAGGCGCTCGGGAGGCAACCTGACGCCAGCCGGAAGCGCGCCGCTCTCGATGGCCTCCTCCATCAGCGCCTCAATCTGCCGGTACACCGGGACGTCCGATAGCGGTTCAATCGCCTCACGGATGGAGGCGTAAATCTCCGGATCGACCGGTTTCTGAATGGAACTCTTGCGCTGGGCCGTCATGAAAACCATAGGAAACCACACGCGCCGGAATCCGTCAAACTTCGTTCCTTTGGCGGCGGATTTACAGAAAATCCTTGCGCGAAATGAAAATTGGTATATCAATGGTATGCATGAAAGCGCCCCCTCTCCCCTATCGCCTTCTCTGTCGCCGGTCGGCACTGTTTGGAGCCTTGTTTTTTGCTTGTTCCTTTTCTTCGGCGCATGCCTATGAGTGGACAAAGAGAGCTGCGGGAGGGCCGTACTCCTGGAGTGACTCCGGAAACTGGCTCGATGGGAGCGTCCCGGGGACGACTCTTGCCGCAGATGAGACGATCGCGTTTTATAACAGCTCCCTGACCTTTACGGTAAACTATGACCGTTCGGAGGATCAGGTCATTCAAGGGTTGCTGTATTTCTATCAGGCGACTTCGGGTCCCGGGAAGCTGACGCTGGATATGAATGGGAAGAAGCTCATCTTCGACGGGGGTACGCTTCGCTATGGCCCTTCCACAAGCGCTTCTGTCAGAGATGGTGTGGTGATCACCAACGGCACGGTGCAATTCGGCACGGGGGCCACTACGGGGGATCTGGTGATCGGAGGAGACGGGATTGTCTACGGTATAGGGACGCCAAATAACTACGAGTCATTCGCTTTTGTTTTTGGCGCCAACAGCATTCTGGATAGCCGGAATCTTCGGCACATCGGCGTGGTTGACGATACCACCAACGCGGCTCAGAACCTTGCGTTGGATTTGAGCGGAACCACCTTTGTATCCGGGCCCTCGGGCGAGAATGTCGGGGTGCTTTCGGTGAAGGAGTCGATCTCGGTGGGAAACACGACGGCACCTACAATCACCGACGGGCGTAATAAAACGGGGCTCCTGAAAATGGGGGCGGCGTCGGAGATCAATATCGGGACGGATCTGATCATCGGACAGTATATCCGATCGTCAACGGGATCGACCAACAATACGATCTCAGTTACCGGTACCGTGGAGATGCTCGCGACGCACCCGGAGACGACGCTGAATATCGGGCGCGACCTTCGAGTGGGGGTGGGTGATAAGGCAACGGGAAATTTTACCGGAACGCCGGAGATTCTGAATGTTCACCTTGGCAGCGCTGCTGACGACCCTTCGGAGCGGGGCGTGCTCTATGTTGGCTACAAGCACGTTTCGCAGGGAGCAACCAATAACGATACCTCGGGGAGCTTTGTCGGCGGGACGGAGGGCGGGGAGGTGACGGCTTATGTGAAGGAGTTTCGGGTGGGGCAGAACACGCGGGGAGCGGGCTCTGCGGAGGGGTTGCTTGATCTCCGGCATTCGTCGACAATTCTGATCGATATCGCCGGAGATGCCGTGATCGGTAACGGATTTAAGGGTGTGGGGGAAGTCTATCTCAGCCGGGGGAGCGCTTCATCGGAGACGCTTTCAGTGGGGAACGCTACGGATACGACCGATCGAAGCATACTCAGCCTCGGAGAGACGCGCTGGAGCGTGGTGGAGGCGCTGGAGATCGGGGCGCTTGGGGAGATTTCTGTGACGGTGACGGATGCCGGAGGGGGGATCGATCTGCTTTCAGGAGACATGGGGGCGTTCTCGATTACGGAAAATGGATTTCTTGAAGCGACTTTCGATGAGCTGGCTGGTAGTAATCCGCTCTGGGCGCTCCGGTGGGCGGGCAAGCATGATACGCTTCTGGCCGGGTATCTGGAAGACGGGTTGCTGCGCGGAGCGGGGGCATTTGGAGGGGATGCGACGGTGTTTTACGATGGCGAGTATACCTACTTTGGGCTGGCGCAGGCGATTCCGGAGCCGTCCACACTGCTGTTGCTCGGTGTGGCTGGCGGTTTGGGGATGTTCGGGGTAAGGTCGCGGCGTCGGAGTTAAACAAAACAAAATATCCCCCTATGAAAAAGACTTTAGTCAGATTGGCGCTTTGCGCGCTTTCCCTTGGAATGACCGTCACGGCTTCGGCGCAGGATCGCGAGGTGGCGTTTGCCGGAGATGAGTATGGCGCGGCGGAGGTGAAGAGCATTCTCACGAATGTGGTGGGACGCGTGCCGGACGACATCCGGTATGTGGAGTACGGCCCGACGATTCCAGCGGAGGATTTCCAGAAATTCGGGATGGTGGTGCTGGCGACGAAAGTGGCGGATGCCTATACTCCCGAGCAGGCGCAGGTGATTGAAGCCTATGTCCGCCAGGGGGGGCGCCTGCTGCTGATTCATCAGGTTTACCGCAGTATGATGGAGCCGAGAGATGTGGAGACGATGCGCGGTAAGGCGGAGTTTCCTCATTTTGAGTCGTGGCTTGGCAAGGGGCGGAGCATGTATGTCAAACAAGGGCTGGAGTGTGCGGTCAATGAGCCGGACGATCCGCTCTTTGCCGGTGTGCTGAAACGGAATCCGGCTCCTGAGTGGCTTAAGGGTGGTATTTTCCTGAAGAATCCGGAATTCGAGAACCTCATCGGGCGGGATGACTATATTCTCGTGGGCCGGAAGCGGGTGGGCGCTGGGACGGTCTATTATCTCGGCTCGGAACTTTTTCGGATGAAGCTGCCGATGTACAAGGAGCGGCATGCCGACTCCATCAGCTGGGCGCAACTGATCGAAAACATCCTGACGGATACCTCCAAGGGTAGCGAGTAGGGCGCGCATTTTTCTCCGCTATGAAAAGAGCCGACATCCGGAGGAATGGCGGGTTCACGCTGACCGAGGTGTTGATCGCGGTCGGAATCATCGCGGCGCTGTCAGTGATGATCTTTTCGGTGTTTGGAGTCATGGAAGAGCGGGGGCGGAGTACCGCCTGTATTTTGAACCTTCGTCAGATCTCCGCAGCGACGCGTGCCTATCAGGCGGAGAATCGGAATCAATGGCCGGAGAATCGCGCCAGTCCGGGAGCTGTCGCTTTCTCCTCCCCGCTTCTGCCTTATCTCGGACCTTACCCGCGAGCGGCGGACGCCGATGCCCCGTATCAGCTCCAGAGGGGTGTTTTCGTCTGCCCGGCGGACCGGTTTGGGGTGAAGGAAAAGACGGAGTTTGAGAACGTCTATGCGGTGGGCAGTCCAAGGTACCCGCTGAGCTATGGGCAGAATGGGTATCTGACCAGTACGTCAAGCGCTTATGGCGCGGGGGCGCCGTCCGCCGTCACGATGCCCGGCAGACTGGCTACCCATATGGATTGGGAGGGGCATTATATTGCGAACCTTCAGACGCTGATGACGAACGACGGAGAGCGGAAGAGGGCGCTGCTGAAGCGGCACAATGGGAAGATCAATGTCATCTTCGCGGATGGCCACGCGGAGCAGTGGCGTATCGAGTCGCTTCCGAATCCTGTGCCACCGCCGGAGCCGTTCTGGACGGGGCGCGAGAGCGGGCCGATGCCGTGAAGGGCCATGTCCCCATTCTTTTTATGAAACTACAGTCAAATACCTCGGGAGGCCTGAATGGCGCCGGGAATCATGATCTTTGGATTGAGGCGCTCCGGGCGGAGAAGCCGTACCTTTTTGAACCGCTGGAGTTCTGGCCGGTCGATGGAGGCCGGATGGAACAGGCGATCCGGGGTGTTCGCAAGGGCGAAGCGGTGTTGATGGGGCGTAGCGCTGGGATGCGTCAGATCTGGGGGGTGACTTACGGCGATTTTGAGCCGCAGCAGCCGACGGCGACGATCTCCAGCGCGATGGCGTCGGACCATCCGGAGGCTTTTTTCAATCCGGAGCGGCGAACGCGACCGGTGCTGGCGGTGATCGGCTCGATTCATGGCGGGGAGACGGAAGGGATTGCGCTCTCGATGAATCTGATTCATCTGATGGAGCATGGCGTGGACCTGCTGGGCCGCCGCCACGACGCTCTACGGGACCGGATGCGGGAGGTGCGGCTGGTGATTGTCCCGTGTCTGAATCCGGATGGTCGGGCGAAGGCGGCGGTAACGCATCTCTCCGGGGCGACGCGGGATGAGCTGTTTCTCGTGCAACAGGGGATCTGTCAGGATGGCAGTCTTTTTGCCGGTCGGAAGGTGAAGGAGGTGTCGCCGATTCCCCCGGGGTTTCTGAAGCGGATGGGGGGATACTATAATGATGCGGGGGTGAATCTTCAGCACGACGATTTCTTCGGGCCGCAGCTTGCACCGGAGAATGAAGCGGTGATGAAGCTTTTCCGCAGGGAGCTGCCTGACACGTTTATCACGCTGCATGCGCATGGGGCTCCGGCGGCTTTTATCGGCCCCGACGCGTTTATCGCTCCGGGCTATCAGCGCAAGCAGACGGAGGCGATGGGCTATATCCTCTCCCGGCTGGTGGATCGGGGAATTCCGATTCTCGCGCCGGAGCAGATCGTGACTCCGCCGTGGAGCTTTTACTTTCAGACCTGGCTTCACCACATGACGGGATCGCTACCGCTGCTCTTTGAATTCTGCCATGGACTGGAAGGCTATACTCCTTCGTCTCCGGAACAGACGCTTGATACGGGGCTGCTGATGATCGGGGCGTGGATGGAGTATTTCACGCATTTTGGTGCGCGCCCGCGCAGTCACGAGCTGTATGCTCCGGTTGCCCCTGCCAACTAGAATCTTTTCCTCTATGTTTCCTATGACTCGTGCTTTGGCTTTTCTAACAATTTTGTGGATGCTGGGTTCTTCTTCTCTGAAAGGGATGCAGTCGATGGAAGAAATTCAACGCGCTGTGGATCAGGCGGCTCCGGGGGAGGTGGTGGAGGTTCCCGGGGGAGTTTACTATGGGAAGCTCCATTTTTCGCGGGGCGGGGAGCCGGGGCGGCCGATTACGCTTCGCGCCCGGCAGGGGGAGCCGGTGATTTTTAATGCGGGGCGAAAGCTGGAGCTGAAGCTGGCGGCGGTGAAAGGGCATCCGGGGGTTTGGAAGTCGGCTTTGAGTGCGGATGCGGTACCGGAGAAGGAGGGGGTATGGGAGGTGGCGTCGCGCCTGCGGTTGAAGCGGGTGCAGACGGTCCCGCAGTGTCTGGACCGCATGGCGTCGTGGTGCTACGACCCGCAGAAGGGCGAGCTGTGGATTCATGCGACGGGGGAGGCCGGGGAGTATTGGGTGGAGTCGATGGAGCCTGTGGTGACGATTGGGCATCCGCATATCCGTGTCGAGGGAATAGCGGTGACGCTGGGGCTGCACGGGATTCTTCTGGACCGGAAGGCTTCTCATGCCGAGGTGATCGGCTGCAAGGCGTACGGGAATCGCAGCGGGGGGATTCATGTCACGGGCAATGGGCATCGCATCATCGGAAATGAGGCGTTTGGGAATAATATGTACGGCATCCAGTGCCGATACGGTGTGGAGCATGCGCTGATTCGCGGGAATCTCTGTTATCAGAACGGTCCGGCCAATGAGGAGGTGACCGATACGTCGGAGCCGACCGATCTCGGGATCTATAGCAAGGGGGCTTATAATCTTTTTGAGGGCAATATTGCCGCAGGCTTTGCGAAGAATGCGTATCGCAATAAGTATGCGGCCAATCCGTCGAATATCTTTCGGGGAAATGTGGTGGTCGGGAATGCGAATCCGGCGGAGCCGGGGGTGATCGGAAATACGTTTGTGGTCGATGGTCCGGGGCCGCGCGCGGGAATGTATGTGAATGGCGAGGCGAGCGAGCCGGAGGGGATCTGGGAAAAAGCCGACCCGGGCGGTAGACAGCGGGCGGCGAATCTGATCACTCCGGCGTATCATCGGGAGGACCCGCTTTTCTGCGATCCGGCGTACTATGACTACCGGCTCCAGAGCGGCTCGCCGTATGCGGGGAAGGGGGCGCACCCCGGGTTTTCCCCGGTGTTCTATGTTGATCCGCAGGGCGGGAAGTCGGGTAACGACGGGCGCTCGGTAAAGACGGCGTTTGCGTCGCTTAAGGAGGCGCTGGAGGTGCTTTCCGCTGGCGCGACGGTTTACCTGCTTCCGGGGATTTACCCGGAACCGGTGACGCTGATGACGGGGGGGACCGATGAGGAGCCGCTTCGGATTCGGGCGTGGCAGCGGTCGGGAGAGGTGGTGATCACCGGGGAATGGACGCTTATGGGGGTGACTGACGCAAAGCGGGAAAATAATGTCAGCCCGGGGGTGGTCAATGTCGCGCTGGAGGGGCTGACTTTTCAGGGCGTCCGGCTGCTGGGGGAGAATGTGGAGACAGGGAGGGTGGAAGACTGCCGCTTTGAAGGGGCGGAGGCGGGGGCGGTGCTCAGGAATTGCTCCGGGTTTGCGATGACGCACTGCGAGTTTGTTGATAACCGGCGGGCGGTTGAGGTGGAGTCGGGAGACGGGGTTGCGATCACGCAGTCGGTCTTTCGGAAGGCCGGAGAGGCGATTCGCCACCCGGGAACGGCAGGCGTTTATGCGGATTTGAATCGCTATGAATCGACTCCGCTTCCGGACTGGGGAGAGATCGCGGGGAATGATCGGGGGAGCCGCGTGGTGAAAGGCGCGGAGGGGGAGCCGGGGCAGCCGCTTGGCATCGGGTTCCGTCCGGCGG
The DNA here is from genome assembly GCA_040392045.1 of Chthoniobacter flavus. Taxonomy (GTDB): domain Bacteria; phylum Verrucomicrobiota; class Verrucomicrobiia; order Chthoniobacterales; family Chthoniobacteraceae; genus DATMFV01. Next base: position 7,161 of record JBEBWR010000098.1, read on the forward strand.
GGGTGCAACGGCAGGCGGGCGCGGGGGTGCCGGAGGCGGGGGAGGTGGCGGTGCGCGGTCTTTCGCCTCATGGGGGGACGCTGGTCTGGGAGGTGCAGGGGATGAGTCCGTCGGCGGAGATTGTGCTCACGTCGCGAAAGGACGGGGCGGAGGCTCGCTATGCTCCCGACCTTCGGATGCAGATTATGGGTGAATATTTTGATCTCTCTTTTGCTCATAGTACGGCTTTTACCCGCAGGCGGCATTTTCCGCTGGAGGGGCTGAGCGTGGACAGTGCCTATGCGGTCGCAGTGACGCCGATCGGGAAGGATGGGACGCGCGGGAAAACGGTGACGGCGGAGTTCCGGACGCCTGCAAAGGCTACCGCAGGGCGCACGCTCTATCTCTCCCCGGAGGGCGACGACGGGGCCGATGGCGGCAGCCGAAAGACGGCGTGGCGTACGTTCCGCCATGCGGTAACGCAACTGAGCCCCGGGGATCGGCTGGTGGCGATGAACGGGGTCTACCGGGAGAGCATTTTACCGGTGATTTCGGGGACGGAGGAGGCGCCGATCACGATTGAGGCCGAGGAGCTTGGGAAGGCGGTGATTGATCTTTCGGACGGCTTGCCGGTGGGGGTGGAGCTGCTGCATGTCCATCATGTGGGGATCGACGGATTCCTGCTCCGGGGCGGGGGGTATGGCGTGGCGCATTATTACTTTCTGGTGAATCACGCGAGGGGTATCCGCATTACCCGCTGCGAAAACGATTATCCGAAGGGATCGACCTTTGAGAAGCCGAAGGGCTTGGCGAACGGGATGGTGGTAAACGACGCTCCGGGGATTCGGATTGAGGATAATCTCTTCCTCTGCGGGATTATCCACATCGGGCTGTCCCGGTCGCCGGGGGCGGTGGTGCGGCACAATACGATTGTGGGCGAGGGGAACTACGGGATTGTCATTGTCCCGGGCAGCGCGGAGGAGACTTACCTTTTGGAGGCGAATCTGTTTCACCGCGCGATTATGGGCTACAAGATGGGCGGGATTCTGCGCGTCTTTGATCCCATCCCGAAGATCACTTCGGATTACAATCTCTACTCCGTTCCCGAGGGGCACAAGTCGGGCATTGCGAATTGGCCGGTGGGCGGGCGGATCGCCACGCTCAAGGAATGGCAGGAGGCGACGGGGCACGATCTCCATAGCATTGCCGGAACGCCGCATTTCGCGAACCCGGAGCAGCGCGACTTTACCCTGCTGGCCGATTCTCCCGGGAAAGGGATCGCACCGGAAGATACGGATGTCGGGTTCCGGCGGTAGAGCGGTGGATTGCAGATTGTTTTGATTGTTCTCAGATAAATTTACAGTGGGAATTGCCCTTTGGAGAGGGGAATGATTTCTTGGAATGAAATCAATTTGATCGCATTGTTCTCTCAATGCTTCTCCATCCTCCATCCTATCAGCGCACGCAGTTGAACGACTTCCAGCTCGCGATCTCCCGCGTTCGGGATTACCTCGAACGGGAGTGGTTTGCCCGCCAGATGGCGGAGGGGAGCAAGCTGCCCCCGGTGCGGCTGATCTCCAAGGAACTCGGCGTGAGCAATGCCGCGGTGTACGCGGTCTATCGAGAGCTTCAGGAGGCGGGGCGGGTGGTTTCCGTGGTGGGGCGGGGGACGTTTATCGCGCCTGGCCATGCGCGGCATCAGAAGCTACACTTTGCGGTCTCGCTGGCGGTTAATTCGGAGCTTCAGGATAACTGGCGCAATGAGATCATCACGGGGATTCTGCTGGCGGCCGGGGAGCATCCGGAGGCGACGGTGCGGCCTCTCGGTCATGGGTTGATCGAGTCGGAGGAGATTGATCTTGCGAGCCTGCGCAGCGAGATCAGCCGGATCGATGGGCTGATCATCCTGCCGATGCGCCATGATCTGATGGGGCATCTTGAGGAGTTCTGCCGCGAGATGGGTAAACCGATGGTAAGGATCAATCCGCCCGCGCCGTTTCAGACGGAGAATTTTGTTTCGTCGGACTACTATCGCTTTGGCGTGGAGATGGGGAAGGTCTGGCTGGAGAGCGGGCGCCGGAAGATTGTGCTGCTCGGAGGGGTTCATGCGCCGTCGTGGGTGCAGCGTATTGCGGGGTTCCAGACGGCGATGGGGAAGCATCCGGAGCGGATGGAGCTCTGCTGCGCGAGTGGGATTGGGTATGATGACGGCTATCAGGCGATCAAGGCGCTGCTGGAGTCGGGGTATCAGCCTGATGCGGTGTTTGCCTTTGGCGATCTCCTCGCGCTCGGGGCGCGCGATGCCTTGCGCGAGGCGGGGTACTCGATCCCCGGCGACGTCAGCATCATGGGCGGGACGGGCTCGGCGGAACTCAACCGGGGCGGCCTCAGCACTCAGGCGAACGATTACCTCGGCCTTGGTCGGGCGACGCTCAATATGATGATCGAGCGAAACCACCGGGGAGGGGAATCGGTCCCCGCGGTCTATGTCCCCATCGGCTTTACACCGGGCGGCTCGACGCGTCCGCTGGAATACACCATCTGGAAACAACGCAAAAAACTATGACAACATCCCTGATACCTCAACTCCCGCCGCTCCGTCCTTTCCCGCCCATGGGGCTGGGGGCGGCGCTGATCGGCGAGGAGGAAGAGCAGCTCGTTACTGAAGTCATTCGCAGCCGGAATCTTTTCCGCTTTACCTATTCGCTGCCGGTGGAGCAGCAGGGGGCGATGTGCGGTACGCTGGAGAAGGAATTTCGCGCGATGACGGGAGCGGAATACGCGTTAGCGATAACCAGCGGGACGGCGGCACTGGAGGTGGCGCTTGGGGCGCTGGGAGTGGGGCCGGGGGATGAGGTGATTCTTGCCGCGTGGAGCTGGATCTCCTGCTTTACGGCGGTGGTCCGACTTGGGGCGCGGCCGGTGCTGGCGGAGATGGATGAGTCGCTCTGCCTTGCCCCTGGGGAGATCACGCGGCTGCATACGCCGCGCACGAAGGCGGCGATCGTGGTGCATTATCAGGGCGTTGCCGCCGATATGGACCCGATTATGGCGGAGGCGCGGGCGCTGGGGGTAAAGGTGCTGGAGGATTGCGCGGAGTCGACCGGCGCTTTTTACAAGGGGCGCGCGATTGGCTCGATTGGCGATATCGGGATCTACAGCTTTCAGTATCAGAAGATGATCACCTGCGGGGAGGGCGGTATGGTGGTGACGAGCGATCCGAAGCTCTACGAACGCGCGGTGCGCTTTCACGATATCGGGAATGTCCGCGATTATTTCAAGCAGTTCGTTGATCCGCGGGAGGCTGCTTTTAGTGGAAGCCAGTTCCGGATGAATGAGATGACGGGGGCGGTGGCGCTTGCGCAGTTCCGCAAGCTGCCCGCGATCCGGAAGCGCTGCCGGGAGCTGAGCCGTCGCGTGATGGCGAAGCTCTGCGATCTTCCCGGAATTGCTCTGCGCCATATTCCGGACCCGGAGGGGGATAACGGGATTGAGGTCTATTTCTTCCTTCCGGATGCGGAAGTGACCCATCGCGTGACGGAGGAACTGGTCCGCCGGAATGTCCCTTGCACCCGGATGACGGGGACGTATTGCCACTATGCGCGCGACTATTGCAAGCACGGGACGACGCATGCCGAGGGGTGGTCGCCGTTCGCGGACCTCGGCCCGATGCCTGCCGAAGGGTATCGCGCGGAGGATTTCCCCCGGACGGAGGCGCTGGTGAACCGCTTTGTGGCTCTGCCGCTCGGGGTGCTCT
>JBEBWR010000099.1:0-10884 GCA_040392045.1 Chthoniobacter flavus
GTGCGGACGATGAAATCGCCGAGGCGGCGGGCAACGGCTAACAGGCGCTCATCCTGAAAGACCGCATAGGCTTCGGAAAAGGCATTGAGGAGATAGGAAAAGAAATGAGGCTTCACGGAGACGTCAGTGTGCTCCAGCGTCACAGGGTCGTAGTGTTGATAGAACGCGCCATCTTCCCGCTGAGTCGCTTCGACCGCTTTCAGCGAACGCTCATAGGCCTCCTGCCATCGGGCCTCTCCGGTGAACCGATAGAGATGCGCGAAGACGGCGATGCTATAGAAGTAGCGGCTACCGGCGTTCCGCTCGGAGAGCCATCCACGTTTCGGACACCAGCCGACGACGCTGACAAATCCATTTGGCAACTGCCTCGCGAGAAAGGTCTCGCCTATGGAATGCACGGCTTCGATATAGCGTTCGTCAGGGGCCACGGCATTGAGCCGTAGGAGCGGCTCCAGCGCGCGCATGGAGTAGCCGCCGGTGTAGGTTCCGTCGTCTGTCCAGTACCATGCGAGGCCGTGGGCGGCCTGATCAGCTCCACGGTAAAATCCGCGAACGGGATCGGAGATTAAGCCCTCGGCATACTCTGTAGCGTGGCGGCGGTAACGCTCCTGATCGGCTGTACAGTCGCTCATCTCCGCGAGGTCAAGCCAAGCGGTGACGAGTTCCGTGGAGTTGCTGTTAGGATTTGTCCACCCTACGGGCGCGCCTTCCTGATAGACGGCGGAACGGTAGCATTTTCCGGGCTTTCCGGTTGCGCGGCTGGCTTCGGCAAGCCACTCCCCGACGGCGAAGGCGGAAGCGCGCAGTTGAGGGGCGGAAAGAAACGGACGCAGCTTTTCCCACGACTGCGCCGAGCGATAGCGGAATTCAGAAGTCAGGTTCATCGTAAATGCGGCGACCCGGTTACGGGATCACCCGCGATGAGTGCACCACGGTGCTCCCTTTCACCGATGCCACTTCGATCCGGATAAGATAGAGATGCGCTCCGGTGTCGGCGATCATGGTTCCGGGTTCCTGCGTGGAAAGGGTCGTCTTGTAGACGGCCTCCTGCTGGGCGACGGTGACTCCCTTGTCGTTATAATAAAACTCCAGCGATCCCGTGCCGGGGGCGGGGAGATCCTGCGTACGGGTATCAGATAGCACCTGGTTGGCGATTTGAGAGATGATCGTGTCGTCAGCGGAGCGGCGGCTGGACTCGATACCTACGCTGAAAAGACCCAGGATCGAAACCAGCACGAATGCGACGATCCCCAGCGTTAGCGTGATCTCCACCAACGAGAACCCGAAAGGAGCGGCGGGAGAAGGGCGGCTTGTCATGGTCTGCGAACAATGGGAATGCCGGTGTTGGCGTTGATCGTGATGCTGTAGAAGTTCGTCGAATCGGCCCCCTGCGGCGTCAATGAGAGGTAGAGCGTTGGTGGGGATGCCTGTTCGCTCAGGAGTCTTCCCGTGGGCAAAAAGACCTGCCATGCGTAGTCGCTTGCGTTCAGGTTGGCTCCCCGGAACTTGAGAACGGGAGGCGCCGGGCTGAGCGTAGCGACGGGGGTGGTGATGAAGGAGGCGCTCTCGGTTTCGGATACGCTGACTCCATCGGGAAGCACTTCCCAGGGCGATACCTGTTTCCACTCGCCGGCATCCAGCGGCTTCTCCAGTATGGCCATTGCGCGATAGGCATAATCTCCCTTTGTCGCTATCGCCAGCATGCTCATGGAGTTCCGTGTCTTTGCGGTGGTCCGGGCCAGATTCACAAGATCGGCTACGCGGTTTCCCGAATGGGTCAACCGCTGGGAGCGCCCGCCATCGCCCATCCCTACAGTGGCAAATGCGATCAGGATGGCCATTACGGCGATCACGCTAAGCAGCTCAATGAGGGTAAAAGCGGCGTTGTTCGTGCGGGTCGTGATCATAGTCCGAGATCCTGCTGGTAAACGACTCTTACGGAATCTTCCGCAAGCTCAAGGAAGGTCAAGGTCCGCTTTTCTGCGGTGACGCTGATGGTCCCGGTCGCGGATTGTCGCACGCTCTGGCCTACGGAGTAGACGGCAAAGGTATTGCTCTGTGTCGTGAGCAGATCGATCACCTGCCCCACGAGCGTTTCGCGCGACTCTCCCTGATCGGCAACTCCCCGAACCTCTACCACCTCGCCCGGGTAGAGATAGGTACCGGCGGGACCGTAGCGCCGCCCGCCGGTGGCAAGCGTTTCGCTATTGATATGATCGACCAGCGTTTCGGCGTCCGTCTGACTGAGTACAGCGCCGCTTCCATTGGAGGCTCCTTTGAATACGGCGGTCAACGGGATTAGGCGCTTTGGATCGCTGCCGCTCGCGAACGGTTGCAGGTCGGTATTGAGATTTACGAGCCCTCCCTTTGCGATGATTCGCCCGGATGCGTCGCGCAGGGGATAGATCGCGGTGTTGCTTAACCCCTGCCCGGAGATCCGGAAGAGGTCGAGCAGTACCCAGTCGGGAAGGACGTCGGCGGTGGCGTCGGGATACAAACGGATCGTTCGCCACGGGGTTCCGGCTCCGGCGACCTTGCCGCGGATGCCGGTATGGATCTGCCCGATGGCTCCGAGCGACTGGAGCGGCTGATTGCGGGAGGGAAGCTCTACGTTAGTATTAACAATCACGCCCGATGCGTTGACGTCCTGAGGGGGAACTGTGGAGGTGGCCGCTCCGAGCGTTCCGCTGTTGGCCGCGCCGAAGGTGTTTGTGCCCGATTTCCAATCGTTTCGATGCCGGTTCACAAAAGGGTCATCGGTGGAGAGCGAGGCGATGTTGTTCGCCGGGACGCCGCGCGCGGGGATATACTCCAGTACGTTCCCGATACCGGTGACGGGCGGCACGACATCGAGGCGGGCGCCTGACTGCGTCGTGCCGGGGCGGCGTTTGCTAATGACCGCCCGAAGGTACATGGGCGAGGGCGGCGCTCCGCTCAAATCGGCGTCGGCGCTCATGGGCCATATTACCACACGGTACTCTCCGGGATTCATGATGGGGCTTCCCTGCACTCTACCGGCAGGGATGGTCCCTTCGCTGGCTGTTTTGGCGGGATTATCAATCGCGCCGAGGTGCAAGGTGCAGTCGTTCACGAGATCGAGCGTGCCACCCGCATTCTCCGGCCAGTAAATCTCCACGTGGACCTGACAGGCATAAGCCTGCTTTTCTTCGGGGGTTCCGGCGTTGACCGTCTGAGGATTCTGCGGCACCTCAATGCCAAGCTCCGTGATGACGGGACGGCGGCTGTTTCCCACCAGCGCGTTCACGGAAGAGTTTGCGTTCCGCGTGAATACTCCGGTGGTGGCGTTGAACTCACCCCGGAGCGGTTCGACGATCAGGTCTGTGGATTCTGCGCTCCGGACGTAGTCGATGAGATTGATGATGATCTGCGCGGCGTTGTGCGCACCGTACTTGTCGACGAAGCTGACGCCCGGCTGCTGTGGCCAGTCCTTTCGCGAAAGGTCGGTGTAGAGCTTTTGAAAAAGCGCCTGCACTTTCGCGTCGTTGGTATTGGAAAGCGCCCCGGGGTCGGCAGTAGGGGTGGTAAGGATATCGAGGAAATTCGGGTCTCCGGCTTCGACATTTGCGGCTTTGGTCGTCAGAGCCAGCCGGGGGGAGCCAAAGATGTTGTTTCCCGAAGGGGCGTGATTGAAGTGCGTAAATTCGAAGGACCGATCGGTAGCGGCAGCCGCCAGCGCGGGCGCTGTATCGCTCATCCGCTTGATTTCATCGGGGGTATTGAAAAATCCCTGAGAGGTACGCTCCAGATTGAGCTCTTCGGTATCGGCATCGCTAATCGACTCCAGCGCGGTGAGGTCGACGCGCGAGGGATGCCCCAATGGCTGCGAGGCCGAGCTTGCGCGGCTGGAGGCGGTATTCCAGTTCAGGCGGGCTGAAAGGTCGTCAGTCCAGAAGGCGTATCGCCCGAGAACAGGGTTATCCTTGTCGTACGCGGGTATGCTGGCTGCGATCTCGTGTGTTCCGTCCTCTCGCACGTAAATCCACTGCTGGGGCAGGACGTCTGCGATATCGTCCATCACGATCCCGCGTCCTTGCGTCAGGGAGGCCGGGTTGAGATTGATTGAGAGGTTCTGCGTTGCCGATGAAGCTGCGACCTCTCCTGAGTACAAGGGGACGATACGCTCTTCGGGAGGGGTTGCCGCCAGGTCCACCACCGCGATCCGTCCCGGACCGGAGGCCCAACGATGATTCGCTGCGGTTCCGTCGGAGACAGCTTGCAGGATTCGGGCCCGGACAATGTCGGTACTGATCCCTGCGTAGAACGCAGCGGTCTGAGCCGAAAGATGGGCATTGGCCGTCTGGCGCTCCACGCGGGCTGTGGTGACAAAGCCGACGAGCGCGATGCAGACGACGATGATCAGGCTGAGGCAGATGATGAGCGCCGCACCCTGCCTGGAGGAAGGAAGTGGAGGTATCCCGTTCATTACAGTCGGCGTTCAAAGGTGACGTTGATATGGACTGCATCCATCATGGCGCGCAGCGTTTCGTCCTGCGCGGCGACTTTTGCGACGTAATCTTCGGCATTCACACACTCCCCTGCCTTCGGGATCTGCGTATTCGCCGCCAGTCGCTCTGCGCCACGCTCATCCAGCACGGCAAGACTGACCTTCACGCGTGCGGGTAAACGCTGGTCCACCCGGGAATCGGGCACGATGGAGGCTCCGCTTTCGTCGAAGCACTCCACCCATAGGCCGACGACGTTCTCAAGAAAGAGGCCCTGATAGTCTGATGCCGCACTCGCTGGCGCAACGCTGTTGAGCAAGCCGTCGTTGACCCAGTCCGTCGGATTGCTGAAGAGCCGATAGTTGGATTCGTCCGGGTTGATGAAGTAACGGCACAGCTGATACCGGTCTCCGTCGCGGCGGATGAAGTAGCCAACGATGGCCAGATTGCCGTGCGTATGGGTCGTGGCAATCGGGGCCTGCCAAAAGATGGCGTCCTTCAGCCGATACGCCGCGGATACGCCCGCCGGGTTGACGACGAACTGCGGGCCTGCCGTGCTGGAGCGGTCCAGCGGAAGGACTGCCTGCCTCATCTCTCCTCCGATGAAATCAAGGGCGATCCGCGCCTTCTCCCTTAGCTGGCTTTGCTGATGATTCCGGCTCCAGAGTGTCGTAGCCTGACTGGAGACGCTCAGCAGAATTCCCGCCATGACAGTGAAGATCGTCGCAGCCACCAGCAACTCAATCAGGGTAAACCCGCTCGCGCGGCGCTTACCGTAGGAGTCCGATCCGGCTAAGGGGGAGAAGGGCATCGTCGTTCTGCCGTTACGAAGTTTCCTAGGCTCTGAGCGTCCTGCGGCGCATGATGGCGAAGGCCGCGACCACCGCTCCACCGACCAGCGCGAGATGCTGCCCTTCGGGAATGGCTGCGATGGAGACGTTGTCAACATACATCGTTCCTGTCGATCCGGTTCCAGTGCTCACGATGAGCTCTCCAGTGGTGTCGGCGACTATCCCTGCGAGCCAGGTATCATTGAACGTGAAGGTCTGCGTGGGATCTGCGAGGTTCGTTACTTTAATGACGATGGCTTTGCTGACGCTGTCAAAGGTAAAAGCGAAGTTGTAAAAATCGCCACCTGTGCCGCCGGAGGTGGAGCTTCCAAGATCAAAACCATCGGCGAAGCCGCTGCCAGCCGTGTAGCCGATCGCGGTGGAGGAGTTCACTACCGGAGCCGAACCGTTCCCGGCGTAGAAGAAAAGGTGATTGCTTCCGTCAATATTCGCGAATCCGAGGCCGATCGCATACTGTGCGTTGTTGGAATTGGACGGACGGTAGGCCACCCGGAAGGTACCCGCATTTCCCGGAGCAGAGACGCTGTAGTCATCCACTCGAAGGTCGAAGTTGAGACCGACCGTCTGCGAGCCAATTTCCGAAAGCGAGGTGAACTTGTAGCTCGCCAGATAGTAGGCCGTGCTGCTGCTATCGATACCGCGAAATGAATTCGGGGCGCTGGAGGACGCAGCATTGCTGATGCCCCATGCGGACGCGGATGCTCCCGATGCAGTCCATCCGGCTGGCAGACCACTGCCTGAGCCGGAATCAAAGTTTTGGCTATAGAGGATGGAAGCCTGAGCGGCGACACCTGAAAGGGTCAGCAGCATCGCCGCAAGCGTGGAGGAGGTTACTGATTTCATTTTGGATGGTTTTGAGGGGTTAGGGTGTCTTTACAAACTTCGCGACCTGATCAAGGGCATGCATGAGCTGTTGGCGAACCGCGTCGGCTCCCGTACGATCAAGCTGGCGGGGCCATGCCCAGCGGGGCTCGTCCAGGACGCCGTTTCCGAGCACGCTACCGGCTGCGCTCTCCAGCAGCTTTCGGGCGTCCGCGAGATCGGAGGCTGGGACGCCCTGCTGCTCCGCGGCCTCCAGAGCAGTTTTCAGCAGATGAAGAATCTGGTAATCGTTGATTCCCTCGCGGATGGCCTCCATCTGCTTGCTGGAGACCGTGGAGGTAGGCGTGAGGAAGAGCGGCGTGTAGGTCCACTGATTCAGGCCGGTGTTCCACGAGTCGGGAAACCCATGCGCGGGGGCGGTTTCAGCGTAGTTCCAGAAGAACTGCGTTTTGGCTCCCAGCGCCCATGCCTGCCATGCCTGCAACCGGTAATAGGTATAGGGATCGTAGAGATGTCCCGGCGCGCCGTAGCACTCGTAGATGGAAATCTCCTTGCCCAGACTGCGATAGAAATCGAGATAGCGCTCTCCGAATCGCAAGACATGGCTATACTTCAGGCAGATCACATCGCCTGCTTCGAGCATCGCGCGGCTGGCATTCCACGGCTCCTCGTAGATCGGATTGATAAAGACCTTGAAGCCGGTGCCGCTCTTTCGGATGGCTTCCGCCCAGACGCGGATCGCTTCGTCGTCCACGTAGGGGGCGGCGGCATTGTAGCCGGGCTCATCAATGAGTTTCAGATAGATTTTCGAGGGATCGATATTGTGCCGCAGGGCTTCGTCCTTCCAGAAGCTCAGCCAGCGATTTACCCGCTTTTGGAAACCTTCCGGGTCGGTGGAAGCATCGCATCGGTCGATGACGGCGTTGTGGCTCTTGTCTTTCACCGTCAGCGCGATGTGGTAGCGGTAGGCGTTTGGCCAAAGCTCTGTCGTCCACTCGCGGAATGAGGCGGTGTCCGGTTGATCCTCGGGCGCGGCATACTCGTGCTGCGTGTTGAACCTCCCGAATCCGAACTCGTTCCGGGTTGCCCAAGGCGCATCAATCGACTTGCTTTGCAACAGCTTGACGAAGCCCGGCAGGTTTTCCCGGAATACGCCATACCGGCGGCGGAGGCGCGAGTCGGAAGCGCACTCAAAGCCGCTGCTATGCAGGGCGGGCTGCTCGGGAAAGTCGAAAGGGTAAACCTTCACGCGGAGCGGTACTTCCACCGGGGTCTTTCCGCTTTCCGCGATGAGGAGCCCACCGTTCACATCTTCTTTCGGCCCCCTGACGGTCAGCCAAACCTGACGGGTCATCCCCGGCGGGAGCGAGATCTCATACTGCCCTTCCCGACTGGTGGCGACGGGCAGCGCCGTCGCTACCGCGAGACGCCAGGCGGTCTCTGTCCACTCCACAAAGTGAACCTCCAGATTCTCCGGTGCTATGCCTTTGGCGGTCAGGGTCACTGTTTTCGTTTCGGCATCGGGGTTGGTCAGATTCAGCGACAGGGAACGCGTCTCTCCACGCAGCAATTCCGTCTCCATTACCGCACTCCCCTTCTGCGGCTGTTGCATCCACGGAAGATGGTCCCAGAGCGGTGTTTGCCAGACGGTCAATCCCTCCAGCCCCTGCGCTCTCCAGATGGCCGCGGCTTCGGCAAGAATTTTTTCTCCCAACTCGCCAAAAGGAAGGGTGTTGACGGCATTCACCACAGGTGCGGAAGTCTCCACCTGCCTGCCCAACTCCTTGAGCCGGTTGACGATGGGCTCCCCTGCTCCGTTCGGGAGAAGGCTGGCGCGCTGCTTGAGTTCCGCGAGATCCTGACGGTACCGGCGCTGGATAACAAAGCGATGCAGATCTGTTAGCTTGGCGGCTTCTTTGGCTTCCTTTTCGGGGTTTTCCGCGCGCGGGTTCGGGTTGATGGCGACAGGTTGGAATGCCTCCAGCATTTCTTTGTCATTCGCAAATGCCGGAGCCGGGCGCACCTGCTTCATCGACCGTTCGTCCCCCCGGTAGACCTCGATTTCATCGATGTAGATCGGACGAGAGTAGCTGATGAGAAGCTTTACGTAGCGGCCATGCGTTTGCAGGCTGCGCGTGGAGATCTTCCTACGGGCATAGGCTCCGAAGGGCGGGAGCGGTTCGTTCTCGCGGTCGTGAAGCGACGTCAGTTCGCCTACCGGGAAAAAGCTCTGGTTATCATCGCTCACGTAAATGTCGATCCGACCCGGCCAGACAAAGATATCCTTGCCGCTGATCGCCTCTCCGGCTGCGCTACTGATCGCCACGCCGGAGATTGGCTGGCGCTTTTTGAGATCCACCGTGATGCTCACGGGGCGGGACGCATACAGAAGGGCGGCGGCTGTCTCCTGCTTCCAGATCGGATCTCCGCTGAAGGCGCCGTCCGTCAGGATTCCCGGCGTTGCCCCCCGGGCCAATCCGTTTGCGGGAGTCACGCGATACGAGGCTCCCAGCGCGAGGTTTCCGCTCTCCTCCGTATCGCCAAAAAGGACGCCATGAGGGATGAGAACTCCCAAGCCGCATAAAAATGGTAATAAAGTGCTCTTCATTAAAACGTTATCGCTAGCTCATCTTGTAAACCGTATGTCATCGGATGTTGTTTGACATACAGCTTTGAGTAAACATCTTCAGCTACAGGATTGGGTCTGAATTTTGCGGAGCGCTGTCAGCCCGCCGCCGGTAACGCCCTGTTCGAGATGGTGCTCAATGTTGTCCAGCGCGACTTGCAGATGAATCACGAGCGATGCGGTTTCGTCGGGCTTGATTCTTCCGGTAAGCGCGATGGCGATGGTGTCGTTGGAAGGCAGCACCATAGCCAGCGTGTAGTTGGCGTAATCCGGCCCCATCCCGCCGATCGGCGTGTATGCGTAGCCGAGCGCGCGGATTTCTTCCAGTCGGCTGATGAGAGCGTCGATCCCATTCGGAAACCCTTCAATCTCGCGCCCGGCGTACATTGCGCGGACTTCCGCATCACTTCGGCAGGCCATCGTGGCAAGGCCCACTCCCGAGTTTGTCGCCTCCCACTGGGCGGCACCGCCGATCGCCTTTTCCATGGGGGTCTTTTTGTCCGCATGGTAGAGATACGATACCTTTCGATTCCAGAGGGTCCCCAGCGCCACGCGGTAAGGCAAGCGCCGCCGTAGCGACTCCAGGGGAGGCAGCGCAGCCTCCAGCAGGTGAGAATTGTGAAGCGTCTGCGCCGTCAGGGAATAGACGGCAGGTCCGGCCTCGTACTTCCGCCCTTTCGTCTGGCGCAGCATCCCTTCCCGCACGAGGGTTCGCACCAGCCGGAACGTCCGGGTCTGTTCAAAGCCCATCCCCACGGCCATGTCTTTGAGAGCCACCGGTCCTTGCTGATTCAGTATCCAGAGCAGGCATTGAATCCCGTCTGAAAGGCTTTTTGACGGGGCGGAGGCGGACTGGCGTTTGGGGGCAACGGATTTCATGGGCGTGATAACGAGAAGACTTTAAGCAGAGGATTTCAATAAATGCAATCAATTTCTCAATATATGAATTTCCATTGCGCCCTCTCATCCCGGGAGCGTTGAAAAGCCAAACCCCCAAGCTAACAGGCCACTGGAAAGGAAGGAAATCTCCTGATAACGGGGCTTGCAAATCAAACAAATATTTCATTATTTGAATTTTTCAAGATTTCTGATCGATGAATATTCCCTTTCAATCCCATGAATTAACGACCGATATCCTTGTAGCTGGAGGCGGTCCGGCCGGTGTCTCGTGTGCGATTGCGGCAGCTCGTCAAGGCGCGAAGGTTATCCTCATGCAGGACCGCCCCATGCTGGGAGGCAACGCGAGCAGCGAAATCCGCATGCATATTCTTGGAGCCGATACAGGACGTGCCGGGGTGGATCTGCGATTTGAGCCACGCGAGACCGGGATCATTGAAGAAATCCGGCTGGAGAACGCCTTTCGCAATCCCCAGCGCTCCCCCTCGATGTTTGACCAGATCCTGTACGAAAAGTGCGTGGCCGAGCCGAATCTTACGCTCTATCTGGATACCCGGGTGATCGGGGCGAAGACCGAAGGCCGGCTTATCACCGAAGCGGAGGCTCACTGCCCCGCTACGGAGGATCGCTATATCGTTCGCGCAAAAGTTTTTATCGACTGCACCGGGGACGGAGGGCTTGGGGTGGCGGCGGGCGCCGCCTACATGCGCGGAAGGGAGGATAGGGCGCTGCATGGCGAACAGTACGGACAGGAAGCCGGCGATGCCAGAACGCTTGGCTCAACACTCCTTTTGATGGGGCGCAAACACGATCACCCCGTTCGTTTCATTCCGCCAGCCTGGGCGCGGAAATTTACGGAGGAGGAGCTCCGGCTGCGTCCCCATGCCTCTCCCGACAAGGGAGACTACGGGCTGGAGTATGGCCTCTGGTGGGTGGAGTGGGGCGGGCATCTCGATACGATCAAAGACAATGCCGCGATCCGCCACGAACTGCTTGCGATTGTGATGGGCGTCTGGGATCACATCAAAAATGATAGCGATCACGGCGCGGAATGCTGGGCGCTGGACTGGTTTGGCGCGGTCCCCGGAAAGCGGGAGAGCCGACGCTTTGTGGGGCAGTACCTGCTGACGGAGCACGACATTCTGAAGCCGGAGCCGAAACCCGACGCTATTGCCTACGGGGGCTGGGCGATTGACCTTCACCCGCCGGAAGGGGTTGACCGCCC
>JBEBWR010000100.1:0-10879 GCA_040392045.1 Chthoniobacter flavus
GGGAAGGCTCCATCTATTACATTTCCCCAAGCGGAGACGACAGCCGGAGCGGTAGCCGGGAGGAGCCGTGGCGCTCCTTTGCCTATGCTACCCGCCAGCTTGTCCCCGGCGATGAACTGGTGTTGCAGCCGGGTGTTTATCGCGAGATCCTGCGCCCGCGAATCTCCGGAAGCATCGACCGGAAGATCCGCATCCGTGCGGAGATTCCCCATCAGGCCGTGATTGATCTGGAGCAGGCCCTGCCCGTTGCCGTAGAGTTGCTCTCGGTTCATCATCTGGAGATCGAAGGGCTCCGCATCCGGGGAGGGCTCTTTCCCTACAGCGTGGCCTATCTCGTGCTGGATTCGCATGGCTCCGCCCTTCGCAACGGGCGCATGGACTACCCCAAGGGGAGCGACTTCAAGCAGTTGAAGCTCGGCTACGGCGCAGGAGTGCTGGCTCACCTCGCGCCCGATCTCGTCGTAGCGGATCACCTCTTCCTCTGTGCCGTTACCGGCGTCTCCCTCTCGCATTCTCCCCGCAGCCGCGTCGAGCATAACACCTTCGTAGGGGAGGGGAACTACGGCGTCGTCATGATTTCGGGGACCGCAGATGAGCCCTATACCATCCGGCATAATCTTTTCTACCGGACCATCCTCGGCTACAAGAGCAACCCCGCCATCTGGGGCTTTGGGCACTCGCCCAAGCTTGTTTCCGACGGCAATCTTTTCTACATCCCCGAGGGGCATAAAGGCACCATCGGAGCGCTACCGGGGCTGGATCGCGTACCGTTCTCCGAGTGGCAGCGCGCCACGGGGCTTGATCGCAACAGTCAGCAGGCCGAGCCGCACTTTACGGCTCCCGAGCAGGGCGATTTCTCGCTGCTCACCGACTCTCCGGGCAAAGGAGCCGCTCCGGACGGCACCAATATTGGAATTTCAGACAGATGATGGACGCAATCACACGCTGCCGGAATACGGCGCTTGCTATTCTCAAGCCGTCGGCAAGGGATCTGGAGTACGGCTTGAGACTTCACGAGGAGAGTCTCGTGGTGGAGTCGTATGGCCTCGGCCTGCATGCTCCCGTCGACGCCGAGCAGCTTCGCGCAGCGGCAGAGGCGGGCGCTTCCGCTCTGGAGCGGCAGGACCTTTTCGAAAAGATGATCATGCTGGGCTGGCTGGAGCGCGCCGAGCTGCGCAGCGAATATCAGCGGGCTTGGGAGACGGCAGGCGTGAACTGCATCTTCCTGAACGCCGGAGAGGAGCATCACGACCCGCGTCGATTACTCAAGCGTTTCTCACGCTACATCCATCTCATCGATGCCATGCCCGATGTTCTGGAGAGAATTTCCACAGCAAATGATATCGAAAACATCTCATTTAGCGGAAAACGCGGACTCTGCCTCACGCTGAATAGCGTTCCGCTCGCTCTCGAGCATTTCAATGTGGAAGAAGAGCTCGGGCATATCCAGACCTTCTCCCATCTCGGAGCGCGGATGATGCACCTGACTTACAACCGTGCAAACCTGCTGGGAAGCGGTTGCGCGGAAGCGCACGATGGCGGTTTGACCGACTTTGGAGCGGCTGTGATCCACGAGATGAACCGCTGCGGAGTCATCATTGACCTGGCACATAGCGGATGGCAAACCACGCTGGAAGCTGCGAAGCGATCGCGCTATCCGGTCGTCGTCAGTCACTCCGCTGCAACCGCCGTACACGAGCATATCCGCGGAAAGCCCGATGCGGTGATCCGCGCCGTGGTGGAGGGCGGCGGCACGATGGGCATCACTAATATTCCGACCTTCCTCGGGGGGAACGGCAATCTGAAATCGATGCTCGATCATATTGAACATGTCGTTCAGAAGTTTGGTGAAGACGCCGTGACGATCGGCATGGATGCCGTCTATCGTTCTTCGCAGGCGACGGCATCGCCAGCGGAGATTGTATCCCTGCTCGGTCGCCGGAGACGCTGGGAAGACTTTTGGCCCGCCGGGCAGGATGTCTTTGAAGCAGAGTGGAACCGCGCTGAGCAGATCGACAGCATGGCGTGGACAAACTGGCCGATGATTACGGTAGGACTGGTTCAGCGAGGGTTTTCGGATTGTACCATCCGGAAAATTCTGGGAGAGAATATGCTACGCGTCGCCCGTGAAGTCTGGCTGTCCCCAGGCCCCTCCCTATCCGTTTATGAATCATCCCTCCTCTGAGTATCAGATCACCCCCGCCGCGCTGGCGGATTTCCTTCCTATTGCCGCCCTCGACCGCGAGATTTGGCGTTGCACTCCCCACGGAGAGGTAATCCCGGACGGAGAGCACGTCTGGCGAATCTGGTGTGAGCATGCACTTGTCTACGTTGCGCGGGATGAATCCGGCGCCCTGGCCGGGGTGATTCTGGCCTTCCCGGGGATGCGGGACCTCCTCTGCGTGCATAAAGTCATGGTCGCCGAGGGGCACCGGGGCAGGGGCCTCGGATCGCTGCTCTTTACCGCGCTCCTCCGGGAGATTGACCGTCGGAACGCCTCCTGCTTTCTGACCGTCTCGCCGGAAAATCAGGCTGCCGTCAGCCTTTATCGGAAGTGGGGCTTCACCGACGAGCAGTTTGTGCCCGGTTACTACCGCGAATCCGAGCACCGGCTGGTACTCACGCGTCCATCTCAAGCAAGGTAATGTGATCATGAAGATCGAATCAATCGCCGTTTATCAGGTCAGGATGCCCCTGTTGGAACCCTGGCGCACCGCTTATGGAAGCGATGCCGCCATTGAAACCGTGCTGGTCCGGATGCGAAGCGGCGGGCTGGAGGGATGGGGAGAGGCTTGCCCATTGGCGCAGCCGTGCTACAGCCCGGAATACGCCGGAGGCGTCTTTGCGATCGTTCGCGATATTTTTGCTCCCCGGCTTCTTGGGGGTGAGATTCCCTCCGGCGAAGCGCTCCAAGAGCGGCTGGCAATTTACAAGGGCAATCCGTTTGCTAAAGCCGCCTTGGATACTGCGTGGTGGGATCTCCACGCGCAGTCGCTTGGCGTACCGCTCTACAAAGTATTGGGAGGAGAGCACGGAGAGGTCCGGGCCGGAGCCGACTTTGGGGTTGGAGATTCCGTCGAAGAACTGCTGGAGCGGGTAGGGGCGGCATTGGATTCCGGTGCTCCCCGCGTCAAACTGAAGTTTGCCCCTGGCTGGGACCTGCCCGTCCTGCGCAAAGTCCGCGCGCATTACCCGGAGGCAACGATCCATATCGACTGCAATAGCGGCTACCGCCTTGAAGACGAAGCGTTATTCCGGGAGATCGATACGCTTAATCTCGCCATGATCGAGCAGCCGCTACGCTACGACGACATCGCGGACCACGCTCTGCTTCAATCCCGGCTACAGACTGCGGTCTGTCTGGATGAATCGATCAACTCCGTGGAACGAATGGAGCAAGCCCTTCGGCTAGGCGCATGCCGTCGGGTAAACATCAAGCCCGGTAGAGTCGGCGGCCTGACCGTGGCCCTGCGGATTCGTTCTCTCTGCGAGGCGGCAGGCATTGGCTGCTGGGTAGGCGGAATGCTGGAGAGCGCCGTGGGCGCATCGCACTGCGCTGCACTGGCCACGCTGCCGAACTTCACCTACCCGGCCGACCTCTTCCCGACCTCCCGCTTCTACGCCAGCGACCTCTCCGAACCGGAGATAGCGTTCACCCAGCCCTGGATGCTACGTTTGGGAACGCTCCCGGGCCTCGGGGCCCGCCCTGATCCCAAGCGACTCAAGGATTGGTGCCTCGCAAGCGCAGAGCTTCGGTGAAACGGCTCTTCCTCAAGCTTTAGGAGAACATTTAGGGGACATGGTGAAGAAATCCGCACCATGCCCCCAAAGCTCGGGGAAGAACCCTCCGGCAGTTGATCGGAGAGGTCGCGATCGCGATGTGACCCCATGCGGCAACGCGACGAAAAACCAGGCGAAGTCTGGTGGTGGGGCGAGTGGGACCAATTTACGAACTCATTTCCGGGATGCCCCTGCCTCAATATAACCTGCCCCCATTCGTCGCCGCTCCCTTCAAATTTTCCCGGAAACCGACCCTTCCAGAGAGCTTCCCCGGAGTGAAGCGATTGACACGTCGAAAATGGTCTGATAAACGAGCTATGCTCCGAGTATTGCATTTATGAACTTTCGCTCCATTTTCTCCGGCTTATTCTTGGCCGCCACTGCGGTGTTTGCAATGCCTCCCTCACTTCATGCGGGGGAACCGATTTCGCCGGATGACCTGCCGGTTCTGCTCACAATTGATCTTTCAGATCTGAGTCATGTCATGTTTACCGGCACAGGCGAAAACTCTTGGGCGAGCGATTCCGATCACATGCTCTCCGATGGCATTACACTTTCGGGTTTTTTCAGCACCCCGCCTGCTTTTCTTGGGGCATCCCTCGAGGGCCAAACACTCTATCCAAACGCAACCGGGACAAATTTCTACACTGTGTCCCGCCTTTCCGGCAGTCCCGGCGTTGATCTGACCCTCGCAAATTATAGCTCCGCTACGCAGATTTTCACCCTGGGTTCCCCGGCGCTCACCGGCTCGGCCTCGATTAATTTCGCCTTTTTTGGCTCCGACCTCCTCGCCCTTCTCCCAAGCGCGGGACAGCGAGGCTATCTTTACGCCGGGAATACCCAGGACAGCACTCCGGTCCTCATCGGAACCTGGGCCGTTGTCCCGGAATCTTCCACAACCACCTTCCTGTTCATCAGCGCCGCGCTGATGCTCCTGCTTTCGCGGGTGAAGGGCGTAACGCACAAGGAGTGCGGCGGCTGATCTCCATCGAGCGCGGTTCAGCCAACTGAAGGCAGAGGCAATGCACGTCGCCCCCTACTTTACCCATCGCCCGATTCTATATTCAAGTTTGAGCCCATATCAAACTTCCGAATAGGTTCCTACCAATCGCCGTCAGAGCTTGCGCTCATCCCGACGGGCTCGCGAAGCGGCTTGATCCCATTAGTCCCAGGTGCTCTATCAGATTTCAGCATCCATTCTACCAGCAACACCCCTGCTCCCGTTAATGGGAGGACCAATGCGCCTTCTCCTGCCGTGGAGAGCGGTATTTCGCTCAAGTCATGACGTTCGTCGATCAGGCGGATACGAACGGGTACCCACATGGCGCGATCCATGTGAGCGAGCACTTTGACACTCACCGTCACCTGATTGCCGATACTCGCCAACCCCATCAGGAGGCGGTCGCCCTCGGTTGCGGCAATGGCAATGGTGTCAGAGCAGGAGCACTCCACAGCCACCCGTTTCATCCTTGCCTCACTCCGAAAGAACTCTGCGAAGGCCTCAAAAGCCATTCCCCGCTTGCCTAGCACACCGAACGAGTCAAAAAGACCAAACAACGATGACGTATCTGCGCAGTAGTATTGGGCAAGGTCGATCGGAGCATCCTGTAAGGCCACCAATGCTCCGAAAACCAGCGCCGCTGCCTGGTGTCCTTTTTGCCTTTCTCCCAGAATCTTCATGAGATCATAGCGCTTCAGATTCCGCGCCTGAAAGACCGAGATCCGGCGATCACCCGCCTCCAGCAGGGGGCGGTAGCTCCACTCGCCCAGATGGTTCTCCACATGAGGCAGGCCAATCCTATCAAGAAACGAGCGTACCTCCTGCCCCCGCTCTGTGATCTCTTCCCAATGCTCCAGATACTTATGCCACGAGACAAAATCCAGCGGGACCCCTTCGGTCGCGCATCGCTTGAGCATCTCTCCCCAGGGGCTCAAGCGATCGCCCACACAGAGTCGCGAGGAAAATCCCGCCGTTCCCACCTTCACGTGAGGTGAATGCGTTTTGATTGCCCGCGCTACCGCGGAGTAGAGGGTAAAAAACTGCTCAGGAGTACCCGTCCAGTTTTTCGGGCTGTCTGGCTCGTTCCAGAACTCCCAGTAGCGAATATTCCAGTGGTAGCCATCTGCCCAGCCTTCGTTGTAGTGGCGCATGATGTGGACGCATACCTGGGCAAGCGTTCCGGGCATCCAACGCTCCGGGCGGTTCCACATCATCCGGGGCTGATGCTCAATGGTCTCCCCAAGGCGAAAATAGATCTCTGCACCCGTATCCCTCATCGCTTTCAAAAGGTCATCGGTAAGATCAAAGCGATAGTTCTCCGGTAGAGACGGGTCTGCCTCTGCATCAGGGAAAATATAGTGAAGGTCCACGGTATCATAAGCATTATAGATACAGTCATGGGTACGGATGGTGGGCACCTTCCAGCGATGCAACCAGGGACGCAGGTCAAAGTACCAGTTTCGATCCACGGGGCCACGATTGACCCCATGCAAGGCTCTGAGCGGAGCCGCCATTTTTTCGGGATGAATGATAATCATGAAAGCTATCGGTAAAGGCGCACAATGCCGTAGGCTTGTAGCGAACTTGAAGGCAGGGTGATTTTCCAGCGGTGATCGCCCAGCGGCTCCACCTCCACCCGACTGATTCCCGGGCGGTCTGGCGTTACGAAATCCGCTTTGACCTCATCTGATTCCATGCGGACTTCAAAAACAATGGGGGCATCGATAACCGGAAATGCCACGGCGGGCGTCTTTTCAGGTACCGGCTTGTTGAGAACCAGATTTGAGCCCGAGCCATTATAGAGATGGATATAGAGCGCCGGGGCAGGGGACTCCTGCTCAAGCGCCTTGGGTTCATAAACCCTTACGCAAACCTCCTTCGGCATCGTCCTTGCAAGAAACCGTGTCTTCTCCTGCAAAATGGGATGCAGGAGCGCTTGCAATGCCTCCAGAGCAGCAGGGTTGGTGCGTCCCTTGAGCGCTCTTCCAAACCGGCCGTCATGCTCAAAATTTTCCGCTCCCATCCACGCTGCCGTCCACGTGATCGTGCCTGCTCCCAAGCTTGCCTGTACAACCCCCGGGGCTTCTTCTCCCTCCGGGGAAATGAGCGCTGCCAGATGCCGGGGCTTTGTGAAGCTTCCTCCGTCGATCAACGTTCTTACAGGGGCCACCTTCAGGGGCATCTTGGATTCTTGCAGGGAATCGCCCGTCAGCGCACCGCCTTCCACGGTCTCCCCGGCCTTTATCGTCAGGCCCAGCCACGGCCGAAGCAGCCAGTTCTCCCGGAGGAAACCCAGTTCATCCTCTGTCCCGGTCCGACCGGTAGCCAGCACATTGCCGCCGCTTCGGATGAAGGCTTCGATCACCGTCTGCTCCCGCTCACTCATGGCGGAGACCCCTGGTAGAACGAGGAGGCGGTAGTCCGCGAGACGTTCCGGCGTCAGGTCCCGGTCCAGAATCACCCGGTAGGGAATATGGAGATCATCAAGTTGCTCGCAGAAGCCAATCAGCTCCTCATTGGAAAGCTGAGCATCCTGACCGAAGTCTCGCGTATTTTCAGAGAAGAGGACCGCCACCTCTGCAACCGCCCGTGTCGTTCGCACATCCATGTTTTCCTTCCACTGAAGATAGCGGGGAGCATCCTCCTCAATCTTTTGATTTCCCTGAGTGGTCCAGGTTAAAAGGCGGTTCATGTTATTCATCGCCCACGCCGCGTACGCCACCTGAGGCTGATGTTTGTGATAGACGAGGCTGAAGGAAGGGATGTTCTCCCTTTCCACATGCGCATTATAGATGGAAGCGATCGCCAGATTTGAGCGATAGGTCGCATGGAGATTGCGCGAAAGTGTTTCTATTCCCATGTAGTGACTGTAGCGCGGCGCTTCAGAAAGCCGGTCCCCAACCCGCTTTGTCGGGTAGTTGGAAATAAATACGGTGGGTGCACCGTACTTCATCCAGATAAAATCCGGGCGCACCTTCTGGATTTCCTTGAGAACGGCCACTCCAAAGTCTCCGCTGGCCCGCGTGCGCCACAGCTGCCATTCCTTCCACAAGCGTGAGGTCTCTTTCACCAGATCCGGGCTCGTTTCATCAAAGGGCAATACCAGCCCGGTCTGCATTGTAAACCCTGTCCGGCAGTGAACACATCCGCAAAATGCCTCCCCATGCCAACAAGCCTCGTCCAGCATCAGCCCATCCAGATCGGCTTCGCGGACATACTCTACCATCATCGCACTGAAAGCCTTCCGGAAATGAGGATTATTGATACAATAGCCGCGGGTCACCTGCCCGTTGCGCACATCCCGCTGTGTCCAGTCAAGGTTCTCCACAAACTGTTGAAAGGCCGCCCCCATGTTGGGGATAATGGTGAGGTCAAAGTGATCGAGAACCTTCATCCCCCGAGCGTGGGCAAGTGTGGTGATCCGCTTCATCGTTGCCCTCATGCGGGCATGCTCTTCGGGGAAGGCGTGACGAATGAGATAGCCATTGACCAGAATGACCCGGTAGCCCTTTTCGAGAAGCTCATCCAGCCGCCGCTCAATCTGCTCCGGGGTTTCATACTCGTAGAGCGTACCTCCCGCAGGTCCCAGAGACGCGATGCTGCTTTGCCAGCGCCAGAGCGTTTCGGTGGCATCCGGGTTGTTGTGGATTCCCGGGTGCTCCGCCTTTACGCGGGGTGGGTTGGGCTCCAACGCATGAATCTGAACCGCGGCGGGGGTATCCGCTATCCGCCGCTCAAACTGATACATCGTGGTCGGGGCGGGCAGGGCGTCCGCCAGCCAGAATCCCCGTGCGAATGTAAAGTCCTCACTCCCGTAGATCAGCTTTTGCACCGCCAGTGTACTCAGCGCCCAATTTCCCGAAAGCTCAAGATCCACCTCCTTGTCCACATAGGCGCTAAAGGTCATCGTCGCCAGTTCCTGCGGTTTCAGCCTCAAATTCTTAACCACTTCCGCGCCCTTGACCCTAAGGGAAAAGGTGCCCAGCGCCTGATCGTAAGCAGGCGTTCTCACCGTAAAGAGATAGATGCCTTTCTCGGGCACACGAAGCCGGAACGTGCTCTTGCCACTCCCTTTCACCCGGCCATGAAGCACTCCGGTCGCGGCATCTCCCTCATAATAGCGGCGGCTGTTATCCACCCACCCAAAGCCGATTTCCTCAGAATAAGAGCGCTCGGGTACCGGCAGCCAGCGGTCCTCCGTGCGGGAGAGCCATTCCCCTTCGGAGATCTCCCGGTTCGACCCGATACGCCTCTCTTGCAGGGGCGGTGCAGCGCCAAAACAGAACTGACGCATCGCTGGTAGCTCCATGAAGTAGGCATAATGCGCAAATGCGTGAAGCCGTGCATGATCCTCGAATGTGGCCTCTTGAATCCGGACTTTCCCCAGAAACACCCCGTTGTGCGGATACATCGTGCTCTGAAAGCGCCCTATGGAAAACTTCAGTTCTCCCGGTCCGCTCTTGACCCACCAGGCATCCGGCATGGAATTGGGCGCTACATAGCGATTGAAAACCGTGGTGCCGCCCGGTCCCAGATCAAAGGAGAGTGATTTTCCCGAAGGCGTTTTGAAGGCGAGGTAGAGCACCTCATGTCCAATGGGCGGAACGGCTTCTCCATTGACGATGTTTCCCTTAATCGTGGTTCGTTTCTCCCCTTCACGAACGATTGCCTGATACTCCATTCCCTCCAGTGCGGTGAGCGACGCTGTAAAACGGTAAAAGCTATCCTGTCCCGTCTTTTCCGCAGAGTAATACCAGGCCGGTACCCGGTATTGAATACTCATCTCCACCGCTCCGGAGTCACGCGCTACTTCGCGACGCCACGTTACCTGCTCATGAGGCTTCTGAACCTTCCAGCGGTTATAGATCATCCTGCCGTCCTGTTCAATCGTACGAGTTCCTTCCGGAGCATCCAGCTTGCCGGACGGCACCGCTTGCAGTTCATCTCCGGTGATGAGGGTCTGACCCTGCCACTCTACGGTAAAGAGTTCGCCATCCTGCGCGGCAAGAGGAGGGGACTCGTCGCTCATCGCCTCAGAGCAAATGGGGATCAGAAGTGTTGCAGCCGCATAGAGCAATGTGACGTACTGCCACCGCCGCGATAGGAATGAAGAAAAAGCGATCATAAGTGTTCGTGAGTGCGGTTGGGCATGCCTGATCTATTCCCCCACGCCGGTCCACATTGCGGAAGAAATCCGCTCCTTTGCCTGGGAGAATGTCATCCCTTCTATATGCCCGTCCGCGAAGTAAAAGTGCGCTTTTCCATTATGGCGGAAATCGATGAACGTTGAGGACTCAGCACTATTTGCTGCAAAATCGATCAGCACCTGTGCCCATAGGATCATGCCTTGGCACCATGCCGTTTTACCCGCCTGCCTGCCATCACACATCAGCACCGTGGAGGCAGGGTTCGGGATGCTGCTGAGATGGCGAGGGACCGTTTTTTGATTGGCGGAGTTTGATTTGTTAAGCCCGATCAAACCGCCTCCAGCGGCGTAGGTCCGCGTGAGTTCCAGACGGTTCGGGTAGCCATCGTAGCGGGCATTGGGGCAGATGAATACTTCGTGAGACAGCCCCCCCGGCCGTAGCGGCAGCGACTTCGCCAAGGCATCACGACTCCACGCCTTGCCATTGGCATCTTCCACAGGAGGGTAATAATTCCGATTCTCAACACGATACTCATTGAGCGCGCCTCCAATCGTCCTCATTTGACCGAGGCACTTGATGGACCGCGCCGCAAGAGACGTCTTTGAAATGGCGCCAGCCGCCAGCAGTGCCACAATGCCGATAATCACAACGGTAATCAGCATCTCCACCAATGAGAACCCGCGTACAAACGAATTAGAGCGATGAAATGGGGGGGATTGCATGGCGGATGATATGCTAGCGTTTGCCGGCGGTGAAACGCCGGAATGAAAAAAGGAGCAGCCCCCCCGCGGCAACCAGCGCCGCAATGCCGGGCTCGGGAATCAACTGCACGCGGATCACACCATCTTCCACGCTCCACAGCGAGCCTTGATAAGCGGGGTTGGTAATCGTGAACTGAGACGCATCAAACTGATTCACCTCAGAATAGCTGAAAAGGCGATAAGTCTCTCCC
>JBEBWR010000101.1:0-10819 GCA_040392045.1 Chthoniobacter flavus
ACTTCAAGATCACCGTGCCGCACGATCTCGACATCGCCCGCCTGATCCTCGCGGGGCGGATGGGTTAGCCTTTCATCAACGCCTCAAGCCGCCGCGCGGAGATCGGGTGCGCCGTGCCCAATTCCTGAGCGAAGAGCGAGACGCGGAACTCCTCCAGCATCCAGCGAAACTCTTCCTGTCGCTCCGCAGGAACCCGCTTGCGCCAGTCAGTGAACGGCGCAAGCTGCGCGGCCTTCTCGCGATCCTTCACCGGGTTGAGCGCCGCCCGTTCCGCACGCGTCTGCGCAGCCTTCAGATAGCGGGGGAGATGCCGGAGCTGATCCGCAGGGGTGGAGATCAGAAAATCAGGCGGGAGCAGACGGGCCAGATCCTCTTCCAGCGAGGCGGGGCGCTTCGGGCGCGATAGCAGTTCCTCCTTGAGCGTCAGCAGCGGGGCGACGACCGGCGCTGTCCGGGCCAGCAGCGCGGGCCAGTCGCGCTCCATCTTCGTGCAGAGCGCGGCGAACCGCGCCTCCCGCAGCGGTAGCGCCGGGGTGGGGGAAAGCAGTTCCCGCGCGGCATAGCGGCGGGCGGCTTCTCCGAGCGGTTGCAGCGGGGTCGCAGGAGCGGGAGATGGCGCGGGAGCCATGCCTTTGCGGAAAGACGGAACGGCGGGAGCCGCCTGTTTGGCCGGGAGCGCGATATTCCCCAGCATATCGCCAAGACTGGCGAACCCCTGCGGCTGTTTCTTCGCCGTGACGGCCTTGGCGGGAGCCTGCCTGCAAGCGGCTTCAAACTCCTTGGCGAATCGTGCAAGCTCCTTCTCCATCGCCAGTTCGCCCAATCGGCGCACGCCCCCGACGGAAGCTGCTTCGGCCTCCTCGCGAGTCCGGAAAACGCGAAGACTCACGGTCCCTTCTTTCTCACATTGCAGTCCGGGGTAAGCCAGCAGCGGGACGCCGCCGATGGTCTCCACCTTCACGGATTCAGGCAGATCGCCCAAGTCCCACGTCGTAATTCCCTGGCGCTCCCAGCGCTTCGCCACGCGCTCCCATGAGTCTCCCTGCGTTCCGCGCTTTGCCGCCGCTTCGCGCAGCGCCTCGGGGTCGCGTCCGGCGGCAACGGTCTTCTGATGGCGGTCGACCACTTCCACACGCGGGATCAGGTAGTCCGGCAGCGATTTCCACTCTTCACGCGAGATGGTCACGCGCCACTTCACCGCGACGAACCGCGAGAGCGCTTCGTAGAAATCGCCGTCGTCGGGGGAGAACTCCCGCGCGGTTTCGCTGATCTTTGGCTCCAGCGGCATCAGCTCGCGACGGCGCGGCTTGGGAAGCTGCTGGAAAAGCGCCGCAATCTGCTCCTGACGCAGCCCCGGCACCATCCAGAGCAGTTGCCCGCTCGAAAGCTGATCGGCAAGGGGAAGGGGAACGCGGAGGGTCACACCGTCATTCTCTTCTCCCGGCGCATAGCGGTAGGCGAGAGGGAGTACGGCGTTGCCAATCGGCGCGCTATCGGGGAAGGCGTCGCGATCGCACTCCGCGCCTCCGGGCAGAAGGTCGGCCTCGGTTGCGCAGAGCAAGCGCGGCTCCCGTCCGATCCGGGCGCGGACCCATCGGTCGAGATCGTGGACGCTGGAGATTCCCGGCTCCAGCCGCTCCCGGTAGAAGCGGAAGAGAGCTTCGTCCAGCTCATGCACCCGATGGCTCCGGAGCTTCGTGAGCGCCGTCTCCACCTCGCCGCGCAGGCGCTGGTTCTCCTTAAAGAAACGGTGCGTGATCTTCGGCAGCGGCGCTTCTCCATCGCCGATCAGCGCGCCCCGGATGAACAGTTCGGTCGCCTCCCCGGGATTCACGCGTCCGTAATCGATCATCCGCGAAGTGATCTCCAGCCCGTGCAGCAGCGCCCGCTCGCGGACGAGGACACGCCCGGCTTTCAGGCTCCAGTGCGGCTCCGTATGGCGAAACCGGCAGAGATGCACGCCCAGCTCCACGATCCACGCCGGGTCGACGCGTGCCACGGTCCTTGCGAAGAGCTGCGAGGTCTGTACCACTTCGCCCGCCATGATCCACTCCGGCTGTTTTAGCGCGGTCTCTCCGACCTTCCGCCGTTTCTGCTGGCGTTCAAAAAGCCCGGAGCCGGGGAAGAGCACCACGGCGCGGTTCCCCGTGGCCGTATACTGATTCCGCTCCTTGCGCTGGGCCACCTGCCCGAGCAGTCCGGCGAGGATCGAGCGGTGTACGGCGGTGTAGAGCGCCTCGGCGTCCTTCGGCGCGCGCCCCGGCTGCGAACGCGACGGGCCGCGCATCGCCTCCTCCAGTTGCCGGTAGATATCGCGCCATTCGCGCATCCGGGTGAGCGAGAGAAAGTTCGCCTTGCAGAAACGCCGCAGCGCGTTACGGCTGGTGCGCACGGCACCACCCTCGGGCGATGGTGCGGCATTCCAGAGGTTGAGCAGGGAAAGAAAGTCGGATTCCGGGTGGGCGAAGGCGCGGTGTGCGGCGGCAGCCGCCTCCTTCTGCTCATCGGGACGCTCGCGGGGGTCGGGAATGCTCAGCCCGGCGGCGATGGCGAGCACCTCGGGCAGGACCCCTTCGCTTCGCGCCTGTAGCAGCATCCGACCCAGCGTCGGGTCGACCGGCAGCCGCGCCAGCTCGCGTCCGAGTGGTGTGAGCCGGTATTCGCTCTCCGCCTGCGTGAGCGCGCCTAGCTCCTCCAGAAGCTGGTATCCCGCCCGGATCGATTGCGGAAGCGGCGGATTGAGAAACGGAAAGTTCTCTACCTCTCCGAGCCGGAAAGCTTTCATCCGCAGGATCACCTCCGCGAGATTGGCCCGCTGGATCTCCGGCTGGGTAAAGAGCGGGCGCTTGCCGAGATCCTCCTCGCTGTAGAGCCGGATGCAAAGTCCATCGCTCAAACGCCCCGCCCGGCCCGCCCGCTGATTCGCGCTGCTCTGGGCAACCGGCTCGACGGGGAGGCGCTTTGTACGGGTGCGAGGCGTGTAGCGGCTGATCCGCGCCAGCCCCGTGTCAATCACCGTGGTGATCCGGGGAAGCGTCAGGGAGGTCTCCGCTACGTTGGTGGCGATGATGACCCGCCGCTTCGGTCCCGGCGAAAAGATCCGCTGCTGCTCCGCCGTGGGCATCCGCCCAAAGAGCGCGAGCACCTCCGCGCTCTCGCCGAGCGTCGATTCCATCAGCTCGCGCGTTTCGCGGATGTCCCGCTCGGTCGGCATGAAGACGAGAGTGTCGCCGTGGTCCGTCCCGATCAGCGCGTCTTCCGTCGCCTTTACCGCGGCTTCCACGTAGTGCATCTCTTCCTCGGCGTCCTCCAGAGGGGCGTAGCGGATCTCCACCGGATAGAGGCGGCCCGAAACTTCGATCACCGGAGCACCGCCGAACGCTTCGGAGAATGCCGCCGTATCGATGGTGGCCGACGTGATGATCACCTTCAGGTCGGAGCGCTTTGTCAGCAGCCCTTGCAGGTAGCCGAGCAGAAAGTCGATATTCAGCGAACGCTCGTGCGCCTCGTCGATAATCAGCGTGGAGTAGGCGCGCAGGAGCGGGTCGGACTGGATCTCCGCCAGCAGGATGCCGTCGGTCATGAATTTGACCTGTGTCTGTCGGCTCGTGTCGTCGTTAAACCGCATCTTGCAGCCGATCTCCCGGCCCCATGTGAACCCAAGAGGCGCAAGCTCCTCCGTCACGCGTCGCGAGATACTCATCGCGGCCACGCGCCGGGGCTGGGTGCAGCCGATGGTCCCACGCCGGGCCAGCCCGGCTTCGAGGCACATTTTCGGGAGCTGCGTCGTCTTGCCCGAGCCGGTTTCCCCCGCGACAATCACGACGGGATGCGCCCGCAGCGCGGCGAGGATTTCGTCGCGTCGCTGGCTTACGGGAAGCTCCGGCGGATAGCTGATGGCGGTAGGCAAAGTCAAAGCGCGGCTATCATGGAGGGAAGCTGCGGAAATTTTCGAGGGAAAAGGCGCGGTCCGGTGTATATAAGAGAAACTCCATTGTGCCATGAACGACTCCGAATTTGACAATTTCCTGCGCCGCGAGAGCGCTGTCAAACCGCTCGCGGAAGCACCGTTTCGCCGCGCCGTCTGGGAGCGGATCGAAGCGGAGAGCGCGAAAGCGAGCTGGTACGAGGCGCTTCTCGCGCGGTTGATCCGCCCCACCGCGCGTCCCGCCGCCGGAGCCGCCTGCGTTCTCCTCACCATCCTCGCGGGCGTCTGGCTGGGCCGCGTCGCCCCTTCACCCGCTGCTGACGCCCGGGCGACGTACCTCGCCTCCATTACCCCGGCGGCGGATCACGCTTTATTGCATCACCGCTGATGAACCGCTTCATCGTCTTTCTCATCGCGGGGGTCCTCGGCTTTATCGTCGCATTCAGCCTGACGCGCTCAATCCATCGCGCCCCGGCGC
The DNA here is from genome assembly GCA_040392045.1 of Chthoniobacter flavus. Classification (GTDB taxonomy): domain Bacteria; phylum Verrucomicrobiota; class Verrucomicrobiia; order Chthoniobacterales; family Chthoniobacteraceae; genus DATMFV01. Next base: position 4,407 of record JBEBWR010000101.1, read on the forward strand.
TGCTTAATACCATGCCGGAGCTGGAGTGGCTGCGCAATGAATTGAAGCTGGATGATGCCCAGCTTGCCAAAGCCGCCGAGCTGCACAAGACCTACCTCCCGCGCTGCGAAACACTCTGCGCACGCATTCTGGAGGTGCGCCAGACGGTAGAGGCAGCCGCAACCGGAGCGCGGGGGAAGCTGACGCCCGAGCTTACCGCCGCGCTGGACGCGCAGGCCCGGGTCCATGTGGAGTGTCAGAAAGCGATGATCGGGCACCTTTACGAAACCGCCGCCGTCATGACGCCCGAGCAGGCAGAGCGCTACCTCAAGGCAACCCTGCCTTACGCCATCAACCTCTCCTCCTACCAGAACCTTCGCGCTCACTGACCTTATTCGCTCATGGAGCCCACCGACGCGGACCTGATGCAGCAGCTTGCGGACGGCGATGATCTGGCGCTGAACGCGCTGATGAATCGCTGGCGGGAGCGTATTGCCGCATTCCTCTTCCGCATGACGGGGGACCGCGGCGTTGCCATCGATCTCGCGCAGGAGACGTTCGTGCGGCTCTACCGGATGCGGCAGCGCTACCGGCCCGCAGGGCAGTTCAGCAGCTACCTCTTTACCATCGCCGCCAATCTGGCGCGAAATCATGCCCGGTGGGTGAGCCGTCACCCGACGGTTCCCCTGGATCACCCATCCGGCGACGACTCCGCGCAGGGATTGGGCGATACCCTTGCTTCCATGGAGCGCACTCCGCAGCAGACCGCCATCGCGGTGGAAACCGTGGAAGCCGTGGAGCGCGCCTTCGCCGCTCTCGCTCCCGATCTGCGCGAGGCGATGAGCCTTTTCATTCACGAAGGTCTGAGCTACGCCGAGATCGCCAAGGTCACCGGATCGAGCGTGAAAGCCGTGGAGATGCGGATCTACCGCGCCCGGCAGTTCCTCCGTTCCCGACTGGAGCGATAAAAAAAGTGAGGGTTTTTCCCCGCTGCGGTGATTAACCGGGGATGTCACGCTCGCTCTGGTCCCTGTTCATCCTTTTTCTCGCTCTCTGCGGTGCCCCCCCGGTGCTCGCCCGGGTGGTGGAGTACGATCTCGTCGTGGAAGAGTCCCGCTGGGCGCCTCCGGGGCATCGGCCGGTTCGCGCGGTGATGGTCAACGGCTCCATTCCCGGCCCGACCCTCCGCTTCCGCCTCGGGGACACGGCGCGCATCCGAGTGCACAATCGCCTGAAAAACGAGGAAACCTCCATTCACTGGCACGGCCTCCTGCTGCCAAACGAGCAGGACGGCGTTACGGGCGTCACCACCCCGCCGATTCTGCCGGGGACAACGCACACCTTCGAGTTTCCCATCATCCATACGGGTACTTACTGGTACCATAGTCATACGGGATTTCAGGAGCAGGTCGGCGTCTTCGGCTCCATTGTGATTGAGGATCACGACGGCCCGGAGGTGGATCGCGAAGAGGTGATCGTCCTCTCCGACTGGAGCCGGGAACGCCCCGAGGAGATCGCCCGCTCGCTCTCGCGGGGAACGGAGTGGTACGAGATCAAAAAGAAGACCGCGCAGAGCCTGACCGGAGCGATCAGAGCGGGGCGCTTCAAAGATTTCCGGGAACGCGAGCGCACCCGGATGCTCCCGATGGATATCTCCGACATCGCCTACGACGCCTTCCTCGTCAACGGCAGAGAACAGCTCGCCCTCGCCGGACGCCCTGGCGAACGGATCAGACTGCGCTTTATCAACGCCGCCGCCGCGACCTACTTCTACCTCCAGTCCGCTACCGGCCCGCTCACCATCGCAGCCGCGGACGGCCCCGCCGTGGAGCCGATCCGGGTGAAGCGGCTTCTCATCGGCATGGCGGAGACCTACGACGTGATCATCACCGTCCCGCCCTCCGGGAAGTGGGAGCTCCGGGCCACCGCGCAGGACGGCTCCGGCCATGCCTCCCTCTGGTTCGGCAGCGGCACGGCGCATTCCGCCCCCGATGTTCCCAAAGCGGATAACTACCGGATGGACGACCATCTCCTTGCCGCCCTGCATCAGACCGACGAGAGCCGGCTCAACGAAGCCGAGGCGCTGGCCCGCGAGCCGGAGCGCCCGCTCTCGCCCTACGCCCGGCTGCGCGCCCGGCGATCCACGGAGATCCCCGCGCATCTCCCGCGCCGTACGATCACCCTCCGCGCCACGGGCGACATGGAGCGCTACGTATGGGGCTTCAACGGTAAAACCTATGCGGAAGACGGCGTCATCCCGATCAAGCGTGGCGAGGTGATCCGGCTGGAGTTCACCAACGACACGATGATGCACCACCCGCTGCATCTGCACGGCCATTTCTTCCGCGTGCTGATGGGGCAGGGGAGCCGCTCGCCGCTCAAGCACACCATCGACCTGCCGCCGATGTCAAAGCGCGTCGTCGAGTTTGAAGCCAATGAGCGCGGCGACTGGCTCTTTCACTGTCACCTGCTCTACCACATGCACACCGGTATGGCGCGGGTCTTCTCCTATCAGGACGACTCGTGGACGCCGCCGCCTTCCGACGCCCCGGCCGGGGAACCGTCGGTACACCACCATCACGGCCACGCTCCGACCGCCTCTGCTCATGGCGATCCGCTGACCCACGTCCCACACGCCGGGGGCCACGATCACGAGCCGCTTACTTTCCTTGCCGATGCGGACTTCATCCAGAATTACACCGAAGGCGCGGCCATCCTGCGCGATACGAAGAACGACTGGTTCGCCCGCTGGGAGTTCGGCTACGAAGCGCCACATCACGCGAAGTTCGAGCTCGGCTGGCGGCGGTACCTTGACCCGAATAACGGATTCAGCTTCGGCCTGCGCTACGATGAGGAAAGTCGCCACCGTATCGACGCTGCCGTGAGCTATGAGTACCGGCTGCCGTACCTTATCTGGAGCCGCGTCGAGGTCGACAGCAGCGTCGCCGCCCGTATCCGGCTGGAGAAAGAGCTGCCGATCACCAGCCGCCTTTCGGCCTTTGGCTCCATCGAATATGACACCCGCGACCAGTGGGAGTGGCGCTACGGCGGCCGCTTCACCGTCAGCAAACAGGTGAATCTCATCATCCAGCAGCACTCCACCCACGGCTTCGGCCTCGGCGTGGGCATCGTTTACTAGTGAATACGCCCTAGATATTACTCTTTATGAAAACCCTGCAAACCACCGCTCTCCTTCTCGCCTCCATTTTCCTCGTCGCCTGCGGCACTACCACGCCGCAGCCTCCGGCGGGCACCGCCGCCACGACCGGCGGAAAAGTGCGCCCCTATCCGCTGAGTACCTGCATTGTCACGGACAATGACGTCGCCTCCATGGGCGGGGCGATCACGAAGGTTTATGGCAATCAGGAGGTGAAATTCTGCTGCCGCCCCTGCGTTCGCGCCTATGAGGCCAATCCGGCGAAGTATCAGGCAAAGCTTGGGCGGTAAATGGCCCCCGGGCTTGCATCAGCGCTTTCCCTACCCTAGGAAAGAAGAGCCTGATGCTGAGTCCGTCCAACGATCCCGATCCGAAGACCTCTCCATCCTCTCCCGCGGGGGTTGGAGAGGTTTTTCGCGTTTCGCTCCGGCTCGGGCTGACGTGTTTTGGCGGTCCCATAGCCCATCTGGCTTATTTCCACGAAGAACTGGTGATCCGCCGGAAATGGGTCAGCGAGGAGGAATACGCCGATCTCGTAGCGCTCTGCCAATTCACGCCGGGACCGGGATCGAGCAAGGTGGGGTTTGCCCTCGGGCTGATCCGGGGGCGGGGGATCATGGGCGGGATCGCCGCATGGGCGGGCTTCACACTCCCTTCCGCGCTGATCCTCTTTCTTTTCGCGCTCGGGGCGTCGTTCATGACGGGGCCGCTGGCGCAGGGGGCGATTCATGGGCTGAAGCTCGTGGCGGTCGCCGTAGTGGCTGAGGCGGTCTGGAGAATGGCGCTGACGTTGACGCCCGATCTTCGGCGGCGCGCTCTGGCGGTCCTCTCATTGACGCTCGCGCTCGTTTTCGACGGAGCAATCGGACAGATGGCCGCGATCGGCGCGGGAATGCTCGGCGGACTGCTCTTCTGCCAGCGGGGCAGCGCGCCACCGGCGCTGGCGATGGAGTGTCCCGTGCGCCGCCGGATGGGAACCCTGGCGCTTATTCTTTTTGCGGCGCTTCTCGTCGTCCCCCCGCTCTTTCTTTCCGAAGGGGAGGGGGGTGCACTGGCGGTGTTCAACGCCTTTTATCGCTCCGGCGCGCTCGTATTCGGCGGCGGCCATGTCCTGCTTCCGCTGCTGGAGGCCGAGGTGGTGCAGCCCGGCTGGGTCACTCCCGAGGCATTTCTCGCGGGATACGGTATGACTCAAGCTGTTCCCGGGCCGCTCTTTACCTTTGCCACCTACCTCGGCGCAATGATGGAGCCGATGATCAACCGCTTCAGCGGAGCGGCCATGACGCTATGCGCCGTCTTTCTGCCGGGGATGCTCCTGACCTATGGTATCCTGCCCTTCTGGAATCGCCTGAGGAAACACCCCAATGCGCAGGCGCTGCTGCGCGGGGCCAATGCCGCCGTTGTAGGCGTACTCGCCGCCGCGCTCTATCATCCGATCTGGACGGGAGGCGTGAAAGACCTCACGGACGTCGCGCTCGTCGCCGCCGGTCTGGCGCTGCTGATCTACGGCAGACGCCCGGCATGGCAGATCGTGATCCTGCTATCGCTTGCGGGATTGGGCCGCGCTTACTTTACCGCGTAATTACCTAACGCCGACGGCCGGAACTCGGCTTGCGGCGCACCGGGCGGGGTGGCGCTCCGGGGAACTCCGAGGCGAAGAGGGCGGTGTAGAGGTAGGGGAATCCTTCCAGCTTCTTCCGCTCGATCTTCGTATTGATGTAGCGCTCGATCGCCGTAACGTGATCCTGCTCCTCGGCGACAAAAATCGTGAAGGCGTCGCCCTCGGCCTCCGCGCGACCGGTCCGCCCGATGCGGTGCACATAGTCTTCGGCATGCTCGGGGACATCGTAGTTGATGACGTGCGAGACGCCTGCCACGTCGATACCGCGCGCGGCGATGTCGGTCGCGACCATGACTTCGTACTTGCCGGACTTGAACCCCGCGAGCGCCTCTTCGCGCTCCTTCTGGCTGCGGTTGGAGTGCAGCACCGCGACGGAATGCTTCGCGCCGATCAGTCGTGCGGCGATGGAGTCAGCCCCCATCTTCGTGCGGCAGAAAACCAGCACGCTCTCGTAGTTCGTCCTCTCCAGAATGGCGAGGAGAAGATCAAACTTCTGATCTCTGGCCACGGGGTAGAGCGCGTGCGTAATCGTCTCCGCCGGAGTCCGGCGCGCGCCGATTTCGATGATCTCGGGATCGCGCACAACCCACTTGGTCAGCGCCTCGATCTCCGGCGGGATCGTCGCGGAGAAGAAAAGCGTCTGCCGCTCTTTGGGCAGCTTCTCCACAATCCGGCGAACCTGCGGGAGAAAGCCCATGTCGAGCATCCGGTCGACTTCATCCAGCACGAGCATCTCGATGCCGGAAAGATCGACGGTCTTCTGCTCCAGATGATCGATCAGCCGCCCCGGAGTGGCGACAACAACGTCCACGCCGGTCTTCAGCGCGTCCTTCTGCTTCCCGTATCCGACGCCACCGTAGAGCAGCGCGATCTGGAGATCGTTAAAGCGCGTGAAGAGCCGGAACGACTCGTCCACCTGCGCGGCCAGTTCGCGGGTCGGCTCCAGCACGAGCGCCCGGGGGCGCTTCGCCTGATGTTTGCCCAGCTTCGTGAGCATCGGCAGACCGAATGCCGCGGTCTTGCCCGTACCCGTCTGGGCAGAGGCAATGATATCGCGACCGGATAGAGCCACGGGGATGGCGCGTTCCTGAATGGGAGAGGGCTCGATGTAGCCCATCGACTGCACCCCGTGGATAATTTCTTCGGTCAGGCCGAACTCCAAAAAAGACATTGAGCTAATCCTTGAATAAAAGCGCCCCCTCCCACAAGGGGAATCTGCGGGCGCTGAAATTAATGCCGACAGCCGAGGTAAAGATTCAGCTCGTGAATGAAGCGGCGGTTCTGCTCCATCGTGCCAATGGAGACGCGGACCCAATCGGGCAGCCCGTAGCTGGTCATGTCACGAACGATCACCCCGCGATTGAGCAGCGTGTTAAAAAGCTGCTTGCCGTCGCCGGTCTTCACGAGCACGAAATTTGCAAAGCTCGGGACGAACTTCAGCCCAAGCGCGGCGAAGCTGCGCTGGAGGTACTCGCGCCCTTCATGAGTCAGCTCCCGCGTGGCCTGCTGGTGATCCTCATCGAGCAGTCCGGCAAGCGCTCCTGCCTGCGCAATGCCGTTTGCATTGAACGGCTGACGCGTCTTCTGGAGGATATCAATCAGCTCCGCGCTGCCGATGCCGTAGCCGATCCGGAGGCTTGCCAGCCCCTGAATCTT
>JBEBWR010000102.1:0-10740 GCA_040392045.1 Chthoniobacter flavus
ACGCCGACGGCCTGATTATCGCCACCTCCACCGGCTCCACCGCCTACTCGCTCTCCGCAGGCGGACCGGTGATCCTGCCGAACTCCGGCGTCTTCGTCATCAATCCGATCTGTCCCCACGTCCTGACCAACCGCGCCGTGATCGTCTCCGACTGCTCGGAGATCGTCGTGCGACCTGCCGAGGGGCAGGAGCTGCTCGCGCTCGCGGTGGACGGGCAGAATGCGATTCCCATTATGGACGGCGATCTCATTCGCATCCAGAAGAGCAGCGTACAGCTTCCGCTGGTGATGTTGCCCGACCTCAATTTCTGCGAGGTCCTGCGACAGAAGCTGAAATGGTCCGGCAGCGTGTTATGAGTTCCCTACGAACGATCCTTACCCCCGCGCAAGTCAATCTCGACCTTCAGGCCAAAACCGCCGACGCCGCCATTCTGGAAGTGGCCACGATGTTGCGCGGTCACCCCAGGGTGAAAAACTGGCAGGTCTTCTACCAGTCACTCCGGCCGGGGGCCACCTGCATGACCAACGAAAGCGGCTACGGCCTCTGCATCCCGCACGCGCGGACGAACGAAGTCAGCGGCATGGTCATGGCGGCAGGCCGCTCACGGGCTGGCATCGTCTTTCCCTCGGCGGAAATCGAGGGCGAGGAAGTCCGCGTCTACTACCTTCTCGTCATCGGCGTCCCTGTCGCGCTTGCGCAGGAATACCTGCGGACCATCGGCGCGCTGGCCCGCACCTTCCGCTCTACGCAGGGCGAATTCGCCCTGCGCTCGGCCCGGACTCCTGAAGAATTTATCGAGACCCTCACGGCTGCCGGGCGTTAGCGAACGGCCGGCGTCGCCAGCGTGAGCAGCCGCACGATGCCCGAGACGTTCAGCTCAGCCTTCGTGATAAGCGACGGCGCGTAAATGAACTCCGGCTCCTTGCTGCCATCGGTGGAACGCTCCGAACAGTGGACATTCCCCCCGGCAGGGCCGAGGGCGTCAAGGGTGGGGTAGCGGGCGGCGAGGAAATTCCCATCGCTCACGCCTCCGCGCGGGGCGGCGTGCAGCGTTTTGCCCAGCTCTTCGGCGGCCTCCCTCCAGATACCGATGAGGCGGTTCGTGGCGTCGTTCTCCGGCCACGGCGGGGTGTGGACCAGCGGGGTGATGGAGATCATGCAGGGGTAACCGTCTGTGGCCGCCTTTACTTCGCCTTCTCCGGCGAAAGTCAGGATATGCTCGCGCATTTTATCAAAGAGCCCGGGGTCATAGGCCCGCATCTCAAACTCCGCCATCGCATAGTGCGGCACGCGGTTGAACGCCGTCCCGCTGTGCACGATGCCGACGTTCACCGTCAGCCCCGCGTCGTAGTCCGTGATCGCCTGAAGCCGGTTGATCACCTGCGCAATCTGCACCAGAGCGTTGGCCCCGCGCTGGGGATGCGCTCCGGCGTGTGCGCCGCGTCCGGTGACTTCCATGCGGTAGGCCGCGATTCCCTTGCGGGCGGTGAGCAGTGAGAAGCCTTCGCCGCTCATGCTGTCAGGCTCAAAGACTAGAGCGGCGAGAAGATCGTCCGGGAAGACCTTGAAGCAGGCCTCCGCGAAGGAGGGCGACGCGCCGATCTCCTCCTCGGCGTCGGCGGCAACGATCCAGCGGACCGAGCGAAAGAGTACGGGGTCGTGTTCCGCCAGCGCAGCCAGCATCAGCCAGATGAGCACCGTGCCGCCCTTGATATCGCTGGTGCCGGGGCCGTAGATCCGCCCGCTCCCGGTTTCCTCCCAATGAAAATTGTTCTGCTGCTCTTCCTCCACGGGGAAGACCGTGTCGAGGTGGGTGACCAGCGCAATCGCGGGGCCGCTGCCGCCGGTATCGAGAAAGAGGTGATCGCCGGTGTTCTCCCGACCGGTGGGGATGCTGCGGGCGGTGAAGCCGAGCGGGGCGAACTGCTCCGTGATCCGCGCGGCGTTGGCGTTGACGCCGGCGGGATTGTAAGTGTGGCTGTTGATGCCGACCAGCGTGCGGAGGAAGTTGAGCGTCTCGGGATAGAGGCGCTCAATGACAGGGAGAAGAGCAGAGGCCATGATGAGCAAAACTCAGAGAAACGCCCCCTGTTTGCAAGTCCGGAATGTCGGTACAGCAAAAGGCGGGATTCCAGAAGGGACAAACCAGCAACCCCACCGGAACCCGCATGATTAACGTCGTCCCGTACCGCGATTTGTCAACCCCTCCGATCCTCCTGCCTAAAGCCTCAACGGACCAGCTTCATGACCAGCCGATCATGACCGATCTGGCGTTGGAAATGGCCGATGCGCTCCGTGTTCGGCTGCTGCTCTATCATGCTCATGGTGGAGACATGGGCGCAAAGCGCCTGCAATAGCGCCCGGACGATCACTCGCGCGTGCATGGCTCCGATGCAGGTATGGGGACCGCTGCCAAAGGCGACGTGAGGATTGGGCTTGCGATCGAGTTGCAATCGGTCCGGCGCGGCGAACGCCGTGGCGTCGCGATTGGCGGATGCCCAGCATAACGCCACCCGTTCGCCTGCTGCGACCGTTCTTCCGTGAATCCCGGTATCTCTGGGGCAAACCCGTCCAAGGTGCGTGAGCGGTGAAATATAGCGGAAAAACTCCTCCATCGCGGAGTTCACCAGCGAGGGGCTTCCGCGAAGCTGATCGAAGGCTTCCCGATGCCCTCCCAGATAAGCGAGGATGGAGGTGACGGAGTAGATGACAGTATCGCGACCTCCCGCAAAAACGAGGTTGGCAAATCCCACCATCTCCTCCCGTGTCAGCGGTCGGCCGTGGAATCGGGCCTGAGTGAGAACGCTGAAGAGATCGTCGCCGGGGGCAGCGGCTGCGGCGTCCAGCTTCCGGTGAATATACGCATCCAGCCGCGCTCCTTTCTCAGCGCTGAGTTCCGTGTCTTTCAGGACATTGACGCCCCAGCTCATCCATTCCTCCGCCTCCGCTTCCGGAACGCCTAACAGATAGGTGAGGGCGCGTGATTGCAGCGGCAGCGCGAATTCACCAACCACTTCGACGGAATCGCGCATCAAGGCTTCTTCGAGCAGTTCATGAATCAAAGCCGCTATCTTTTCCCGCATTTCCGTCTCCCGCGGACGGAGGAAAAACGGCTCGATGATCTCACGGTACGCGGTGTGATCCGGAGGATCGGTCTCAATCGGTAACTGGCGCACGCTGCGCACCGATTCCTCAGACGGGATCGGGACGCGGAATGGGGCATCGGAACTGAACGTTTTCCAGTCCCGCGCCGCTTCGCGAACGTCTTTGTGCCGGAGCAGCATGGGGATGGATTCGCCCTGAACCTCGCACTCGACAACGGGCTGCGCTTCACGGGTTTCTTTGAAGGGATCGGTTGGGTCGGTCATGGGGAAAAGTCGCTCGTCAAAGCATGAAATCTGTTTCCTCGAGACTAATGGGAGAAGGAGATCCCCGCCTCGTCCTCTTTATCCAAAATCAATACGAATTTGTCATTTATCGCGAATATCGGTATCCATTTGGAATGAAGCCTGCGCTCGAAGCCCCCGATTCGACCCTCAAAACCACGGGGCTGACCGCATTCGAGCGTCGGGACCGTTCCTTTGCGTGGAACTGGCATTACCACTCCGAGATGGAACTGACGCTGATCCAGGAAGGGCACGGCACCCGTCTGGTTGGCGATCACTCCCATGCCTACGGACCGGGGGAATTGGTATTGATTGGCCCGGCCCTTCCTCATACCTGGTTCTCCGAGCACTCCTCGGTGTGCAATCGGGCCGTTGTCGTACAATTCCGCCGGGAGCTTTTTCCGGAGGCCCTGCAACAGCTTTCGCAGTTTGCGCCCATCGCTCAACTGCTGCACGACGCCCATCGCGGCATTCATTTTTCCAGAGAAACCTCAGAGGTCACGGGCTCCCGTCTTTGCCGGTTGATCGATCTGGAAGGGATTCACCGCTGGCTGGCTCTCGCCGAGCTTCTCCACGATCTCGCCTCCGAGCCGAAAAGGGAGATCTTGGCCTCCTCCCGCTATCAGCACCGCCGCTCCCATCAGCTGAACTCCCGTCTGGAGCGCGTGACGGAATACCTTGAGCAGCATTGCGGGGAGGACATCTCCCTCTCTCAGGCGGCTCGCATCGCGGGATTAACGCCCAATGCGTTCTCCCGATTTTTCCATAAGATGACCCACCGCACCTTTACCAGCTATCGGAACGCCTGCCGGATTCGCGAAGCCTGTCGCCTTCTGGATGAAACCGATCTCTCCATCACCGAAATCGCCTTTGCGTGCGGATTCGGCAACCTTTCGAATTTCCACCGCAGATTCCGCGAGGAGAAACAGATCACCCCACGAGAGTACCGCCGTCCTTATCGTCCGCCGGAGTGAACGATCCGTGAGTTCTCCGACCCGGAGATCTTAGAGCATAATGGCCATCAGCCCGAAGAGCAGCAGCGTGAGAAGCCAAACCATGATGAACTGGCTCTTGTTCAGCACTGATACGCTCTCGTTGTCCGACGGTACATTCGGATCGTGACCGAACCACTTGTCGAAGCGGAGAATCCCGATGATACCGCCCACGAACGTGAGAATTAATCCGATCACGAATAGTATTTTCAGGAAAAACATTACAATATCTGATATTAGACACTTTTTCGCCAAGCGCAAAAGAAAAAGATTGCTTTTTACAAAATTTCTGATCTGTGCCGGTCGTGGCAACCATCACAGATTACCTTTTCAGAGGCGGTTTTTTTTGCCGTTTTTTTAGGTTGAACTTTGGATGCGGGTTCCTAATCTCTGGCGGTCTATGAAAGCCAGAGTCACCGTGATGCCAAAGAAAAGCGTTCTTGATCCCCAGGGAGTTGCCGTGCGGGATGCGGTGGCGCAACACGGGCTTCCCGAAGTCACTTCGGTGCGGGTAGGGAAGTTCATTGAGGTCGAGATCAACGGGCTGAGCGAGGCCGACGCCGAAGCCAAGCTGCATGAGATCTCCCGGGAGCTTCTTTCCAATCCCGTGATTGAGGACTACGAGCTGCACATCGAGCGCTAATCGCTCCCGCCGACTTCGCTCTTTCCTCGCGTCCACCGCTTTTCATGCGATGATCTGAACCGGATGGGAAAGCCCCGCGCCGGTTTTGTCGAATCCGCCATTCCCAAATGCCTTGGGGCGTGTTACCGTCCCCTCTTCTCCTGATATGAAAGCCGCCGTTATCCGTTTTCCGGGGTCGAATTGTGACCAGGACTGTTTTTACGCGCTCCAGCAGGTGTTCGGTGTGCCCACCGACTACGTATGGCACAAGGATACATCCCTCGCCGGGTATGACCTTGTGATCCTGCCCGGAGGCTTCTCCTACGGCGACTATCTCCGCTGCGGGGCCATCGCCCGCTACTCCCCGATCATGAAAGCGGTCGTGGACTACGCGAACAACGGTGGCCTGCTCCTCGGAATCTGCAACGGCTTTCAGGTACTCACCGAGTCGCGCCTGCTCCCCGGGGCGCTGGTGCGCAACCGCTCGCTGCATTTCATCTGCGAGCATCGCGGATTGCGCGTGGAAGCGACGAACAACCCCTTCCTCTCCGTAGCGAAAGTGGGCGACGTCCTCAACATCCCCATCGCGCACGGCGAGGGGAACTACACCGCCGACGAAGCCACGCTCGACGAATTGGAGCGCAACGGTCAGGTCCTCCTTCGCTATAGCGACCTTGAGGGGAACGTCTCCGACGCCACCAATCCGAACGGCTCCGCCCGCAACATCGCCGGCATCTGCAACGCCGCACGCAACGTCTTTGGCCTGATGCCGCACCCCGAGCGCGCCCTTGAGAGCGCACTGGGCAGCGAAGACGGCAAAATCATTTTCCAATCGATCCTGAACACCCTTGGCGTTCACTCCGTAGCATGAACTCAGCCGTTTACCTTCCCGAAGACCCCGCCATTACGCCCGAAGTGATTGCCAAGCATGGCATCACTCCCGAGGAATACGAGCGCATCCAGTCGATCCTTGGGCGCGACCCGAACTACACCGAGCTGGGCATCTTCTCCGTGATGTGGAGCGAGCATTGCTCGTATAAAAACTCCCGGCCCGAGCTGCGGAAATTCCCGACAACAGGCCCGACCGTGCTCGTCAAAGCAGGCGAGGAGAACGCCGGAGTCATCGACGTTGGTGACGGCTGGGCCGTGGCCTTCAAGATGGAAAGCCATAATCACCCGAGCGCCATTGAGCCGTTTCAGGGAGCCGCCACCGGTGTCGGCGGTATTATCCGCGACATCTTCACGATGGGCGCGCGCCCCGTTTTCAACCTCAACTCCCTGCGCTTCGGCCCCATTTCCTCCGACAAGGAGCAGACACCCGATAACGTCCGGCACAACCGCCGACTTTTCAGCGGCGTGGTCTCCGGCATTGCCCATTACGGCAACTGCATCGGCATCCCCACAGTGGGCGGTGAAGTCTACTTTGACAAGAGCTACGAGGGGAACCCGCTCGTCAATGTCTTCTGCCTCGGCGTCCTCAAGCATGAGGAGATCGCCCGCGGCGCCGCCAGCGGCATCGGCAACCCTGTCTTCTACGTCGGGGCCGAGACCGGCCGCGACGGCCTCGCCGGAGCCGCCTTTGCCTCCCGCGAGCTGACCGAGGAATCCAAGGAGGACCGCCCCGCCGTACAGGTGGGCGATCCGTTCAAGGAGAAGCTTCTCATGGAAGCCTGCCTTGAGCTGCTCCAGACCGACGCCGTCGCAGGCATTCAGGACATGGGAGCCGCCGGGCTGACCTGCTCTACTTGCGAGACTGCCAGCCGTGGTGGAACCGGGGTCGAGATCGATCTGGAGAAAGTGCCCAAGCGCGAATCGAACATGACGCCATACGAGATCCTGCTCTCCGAATCGCAGGAGCGGATGCTCATCATCGTCAAGAAGGGCAAGGAGCAGATCGTCAAAGACATCTTCATCAAGTGGGATCTCCCGCACGCCGAAGTCGGCGTGGTCAACGACGACGGGATGATGCGCGTGAAGGTCGGCGACACGGTGGTGGCGGAAATTCCCGCCGCCAAGCTGGCCGACGAAGCGCCCGTCTATCATCGCGAAGTCAAGCCGCGCCCCGCGCAGAAGCCGCTGGAGTCGATTCCCTGCTGCGACGTTCAGCTCGCCCTGCGCAAGCTGCTTGCGGACCCGACCATCGCGTCGAAGGAATGGGTCTATCGTCAGTATGACCACATGGTCCGCCTCGGAGCGAACATCCTTCCCGGCTCCGACGCCGCTGTCTTTATCGTCCGCGAGGCGAACAAGATCCTCGCCGCCACAAGCGACTGCAACTCCACCTACTGCGAACTCGACCCGCGCGAAGGCGCGAAGGTCGCCGTCGCCGAAGCCGCGCGAAACCTCGCCTGCTCGGGCGCGGTCCCGCTGGCGGTCACCGACAACCTCAATTTCGGCAACCCGCACAAGCCGGAGAACTTCTGGCAGCTGCGCGAATGTGTCGAAGGGCTGGCCGAAGGCTGCGTGGCGTTCAACACCCCGGTCACGGGTGGAAACGTCTCGCTCTATAACGAAAGCCCCATCGCCGCCGTGGACCCGACCCCGACGGTCGGCATGGTCGGCATCATCGAAGACCCGGCGCATGTCACCGCCAGCTTCTTCCGCGAAGAGGGCGACACCATCCTCCTGCTGGGCGAACTCGGCAGCGAGATGGGCGGATCGCACTACCTCAAGGTCCTTTACGACCGCAAGGAAGGCCTTCCACCCCGCGTGGACTTCGCAAAGGAAATCGCGCTGCATGACACCCTCCGCGCCGGTATCCGGCAGGGGCTGATCCGCAGCGCGCACGACTGCTCCGAGGGCGGCCTTGGCGTTGCCATCGCCGAAAGCTGCATCGGCGGAGAGCTGACCGGAGCGCATATCGATTTTGGCGCGACGGGGCTTCAGCCCGAAGTGCTTCTCTACAACGAGTCGCAGACCCGCGTCGTCGTCAGCGTCAAGGCTGAGAACGTCGCCGCGCTGGAGCAACTCGCGAGCGAGTACGGCGTCCCGGCCCGGGTGATCGGCTCGGTGGGAGGCGATACGCTGAGAATTTCTGCGGACGGCAAAGTGTGGGAATGGGAAGCGGCACATCTCAAAAAGGTGTGGAGCGGAGCCATTTCCCAGTGCATGTTGGACGCCCGACAGGAATTCTGATTGCTCCTCCTCCGAACCGTCCGCTGCCTTACCCATGTCTTCCGAAAGTAGCCTCGAACGCTCCAGACCGGCCCACGAATGCGGTGTATTCGCCGTTTACGGGCATCCCAACGCCGCTGTCCTCACCTACTACGGCCTCTTCGCCCTGCAACATCGCGGGCAGGAGAGCGCCGGGATCGTCTCCGCCAGCGGTCCGAACTCGCCCTTCATCACCCACAAGGGGATGGGGCTCGTCTCGCAGGTATTCGCGCCGGATGATCTGGAAACGCTCAAGGGGACGCGCGCCATCGGTCACGTCCGCTACTCCACCACCGGCTCCAGCAATCTCAAGAACGCCCAGCCGATGGTCGTCGACTGCGCCCGGGGGCAGCTCGGCATCGCGCACAACGGCAATCTCGTCAACGCCGGTGTCCTTCGTGAAGAGCTGGAGCAGTCCGGCTCCATCTTCCAGACCACGGTCGATTCCGAAATCATCCTGCATCTGCTGGCCCGTCCTCCCGAGGCCGGAAGCTGCGGCAGCGTCCTCTCCGCCCTGCGGCGGGTACAGGGGGCCTTCTCCCTCGTCCTCATGGGCGAGCGGGAGATCATCGGTGTCCGTGATCCGCTCGGCTTCCGTCCGCTCGTCCTCGGCAAGCTCGACGGAGCCTATGTCCTCTCGTCCGAGACCTGCGCTTTTGACCTGATCAACGCCGAGTTCATCCGCGAGATCGAGCCGGGCGAAGTGGTCATCATCGACGAAAACGGCATCCGCTCCGAGTGGCCCTTTGAGCAGCACAAGAAGTCGTTCTGCATCTTCGAGTACGTCTACTTTGCCCGCCCTGACAGCATCATCGACAACATCAACGTCGCCCGTGTGCGCACCGAGATGGGACGCGAGCTGGCCCGGTTGCATCCGGCGGATTGCGACATCGTCGTCCCCGTACCCGACTCGGGGAACTACGCCGCGCTGGGCTTCGCACAGGAGATGGGCGTTCCGTACGAGCATGCCTTTGTGCGGAATCACTACATCGGCCGCACCTTCCTCCAGCCGACGCAGATGATCCGCGACTTCAACGTCCGCGTGAAGCTCAACCTCATCAAAGAGATGGTGGAGGGAAAAAGCGTCGTCGTCGTCGACGACTCCATCGTACGCGGCACCACGGCCCGCGCCCGCGTGGTCACCCTGCGCGAAGCCGGAGCCCGAGAGGTGCACATGCGCATCTCCTGCCCGCCGCACAAGCACGCCTGCCATTACGGCATCGATTTTCCCGATCCGGCAAACCTCCTTGCCAATCAGTGTACGCTCGACCAGATCCGCGACTACCTCGGGGCCGACAGCATCGGCTATCTCGACATCGACGGGATGGTGCGCGCCACGCAGCAGGCCGAGCAGAACTTCTGCCTCGCCTGCTTTAACGGCGACTACCCGATCAAGGTCGATCCGAACGTCGACAAATTCATCATGGAGCGCCGCCGAAGCCGCATCGCCGGACTGGTCAACGATCAGCCGACACTTTTCAAAGGCGTGAACGCCCAGTAATTCCTTCTCCTACTACCATGGCCTCTCCCAAAACCAGCCGCACCTCTTCCAAAGCCAAAACCGCCAAGCCCGCAAAGTCGCCAAAAGCCGCTGCCACTCCAAGCAAGAAAGCCTACGCACAGGCCGGTGTGGACGTCGATCTGGGCAACATCGTCAAGGCGCGTATCCAGCGCCGCGTGAAGGTGACGCACGGCCCCGAAGTGCTTGGAAAGATCGGCGGTTTCGGTGGTCTCTTCCGCCCCGACTTCAAGGGGATGAAAGACCCCGTGCTGGTCTCCAGCGTGGACGGCGTGGGGACCAAGCTCAAGGTCGCCTTCATGGCGAACAAGCACGATACCGTGGGACAGGATCTGGTAAACCACTGCATTGACGACATCGCCGTGCTCGGAGCCAAGCCGCTGTTTTTCCTCGACTACATCGGGGCCGAACGGCTCGATCCGCCGGTTTTTGAAGAGATCCTCGCCGGATTTGCCAAAGCCTGCAAGGAAGGCGGCTGCGCGCTGATCGGCGGTGAAACCGCCCAGATGCCGGGGATGTATCAGCCGGGGGAATACGATCTCGCCGGAACCATTGTCGGCATCGTCGACCGCAAGAAGATGATCGACGGCAGCCGCATCAACCCCGGCGACGTCATCATCGGCCTTCCCTCCAACGGCCTGCATACGAACGGCTACTCTCTCGCCCGCAAGGTGCTTTTTGACACCATGGGGCTCAAGATCGATTCCCGCGTCCCCGGTCTCTCCAAACCGATTGGCGAAGAGTTGCTCCGCGTACACCGGAACTATCAGCCGCTGCTCGCTTCCCTCCCGGAAGGCGTGGTCAAAGGCATGGCCCACATCACCGGCGGCGGCGTGGTCGACAATCTTCCGCGCGTGCTTCCCGACGGCTGCGACGCGGTGATCGACCGCAAGAGCTGGAAAGTGCCTGCGCTCTTCAAGATCATTCAAGAGAATGGCAGCATTGACCGCGACGAGATGTATCAGGTGTTCAACATGGGGATCGGCATGACGCTGGTCGTCACCGAGCGCGATGCCGCCGCGATCCTCAAGCTGACCAAAGGCCGCGTGATCGGCCGGATCGAAACGG
>JBEBWR010000103.1:0-10603 GCA_040392045.1 Chthoniobacter flavus
GCGAGCGTGAACTGGTGATCATCGCTGACCGGATCAGGCAGCTTCACCAGAAGGGCTTCTCCGTCGGCATCGGGGATGCCGACGACGTTTCCGGTGACCGTTGGCTTTGCGGCGTCCAACTCCTGATCGTCGTGCCTGAGGGCGTTTCCGCTGAAAACGCGGCCCGTCCATTCGCCCTCTTTTTCCGTGGCGTAGGCCAGTCGCCCGCTGAACTGAAGGTCTTCTGTGGAGAAGCGGCTCGCTTCCGATCCGCCGCTCAAGAGAGTATCCGTCCGTCCGTCGGCAAGGCGGATGGAAAGCTGGATATCGCCTCCGTCTCCCTTGGCAGAGACGGAGCGGATACGCGAAGCAGTGCGGGAGACTTCGTGGACCCAGACAAAGCAGGTCTCCACCTCCTTTGCGTCGGGGGCACTGCTCCGGCGCAGGAGCGAAAAGGAGGCCACCCCGGGGCGTCGGATCGCGTCGGCCTCGGCCTGATAGCCGGTGAGATCGACCGGCGACGTGCCGATGACGGCGGCCAGATGGGATGTCACGTTCATCCCGTCCGCATAGGAGGTGGTCGCCGTGAACGGCAGTGTGACCCGATGCTCCGTCTGGAGTCGCAGGAAGGAGTAGAGGGTTTTTTCCACGGGCGATCCTTCGGAACTGAAGCGGGTCTGGTAAGATTCGCCGAGGTTTCCATGCCAGAAGTAATCGTGCACTTTCCCGCCCCTAACCCGGAAGATATCGACAAGGTAGCCTTCGTCTCCCTCCAGCGATACCATTACGAGCGTGCGCCGGAAGAGGCTGGTCTTCCCGGGGTAGGCATGGGGCTGCTCGGCCTCCATGGCCTGTAGCTCCGGGGTATCGGCCCGCCAGAGGAGGAGGCGTCCCTGATTGTTGAAGCGGGCGGCGGCGGGAAGCGCGGCTTCCAACGGGTGAAGCCCCGGTTGCGCGGGCGGCTGCGAGACAAAGCCTGCACGGGGCGCAGGATCGGGAATGATAACGCCGGAGCGCCCGGCAAAATGCAGCTCTTCATCTACCGCCACGGTCTGGTGAGCCGCCGTGCTGGAGCTCCACGAGCGCTCAAAGCGGATGCCCTTCGACGGTTCCGCACGGTATCCCGTGTCGCTGAAAACCTCGCGCCCTCCGGCATACCAGACAAGGCCGAGCGCGTCTTTATGGTCATGACCCCGGATGCCTCCGAATTTCAAAAATGCGGTCATTCCGCCGCTGGAAAGCCGGGCCACGCCGGAGATGCCCAGCAGGCCGGGCTGGGAGGCAATGGTGGAGGGGGCGCGGTTCTTCGACCGCTTGGGCCACGAGTCGTTGAGATTCACGTAGCTGTGGTCCGGCAGGGTAAGGATTTCCAGCGCCCGGGCGATTTGTCGGAACTGGCGGGCATGCTGCCGGCGAAAGGTTTTTCCCTCCGGATAGAGCGCCTGATTGGCCTCTGCCAGTGTCGGAACGCTGCCAACAAGCCGGGAGGTGATTTGCAGGTAATAGTCCGGAGTGATCTCCCGGAAGAAACCGTCCGCGGCATAGGAGTAGCGGTACTGCTCTTCGGCATAGCGGAGCGCCTCTTCAATATAGTCGGCCCGCTGGAGCACCTGCCCGAAACGCATCAGGGCGACGAGGTGATAGCCCCAGAGATTGTTATAGAGCGGGGTGAGCCCCGTGAAGCGATCCAGCAGCTCTTTGTGCGCGCAGAGCAGATCTTTTTCCAGCGTCTGCCGTTCCACGTCGGTCAACGTGGGGCGAAGGAGGTCGTAGGCTCTCAGGAGAGGCCAGGAGTGGCCCAGATCAAGCGGATGCCAGCGGCCCCAAAGCCCTGCGGCATCCGGGGATTTCAGATAACGGGCGTCTTCCCGGGAGTGGGCCTTGCCATTCATCCGGTCGTAGAGCGGCCATTGCTTCGTGGCGGTGGCGAAGCGGAGGAGAAGCATTTTCGCCATCGCGGCGTGATCCTCCTCGCCCGTGAGCAGCCAGAGGAGCGCGTGATCATACGCCAGCTCGCGGCTTGCGGAGAGGGTCTCCCGGTTCTCTCCCGGAGCCGGACCGGCCAGCGGGATCATCTTCTCAAGGTCAGTTTCGGCAATCCGACGGATCGTGCCTTTCCGGAGAAGCGCTTCTCTGGCTTCTTCAAATTGGCCATTGGCCATCAGCGTATCCAGCCGGGTGTAAAAATCGGAGTAGCCGCTGAGAGAGAAATTCCCCGTCGTGTCCCCAAAAGACCACTTCAAGGCTTCAAGGCGATGCGCTACGGAGTCGCCCGCCTGGCAGAACGCAGTGGAGACGAGGCAGGCGACGGTGGAGAATAGGGCGCGATTCATTCAGTAGGGAGGGAGCTTTTCAACGAGGTCGGCGTCGTTGCCGGAGTAAGCTTCGATATGTCCGTCGTGAAAGAGGAGATGGAGCCGGTCCTGATGATACCGCCGCAGACGCCTGCTTTTATCAGAGCTACCGGTTTTCCCCGTCTTGCATTGGCCGTGTGACACGATGGCGCCCCGGCCCTCCATCAGCAGAATGCGGGTGGGTTCGAGACTTCCCAGGGTGTAGTCCTGCCGACGGAAGATCGACGGCATTAAATACGATGCGGTAGGGTTGCTGTTCTTATCCATCGCTGCTTCTTCGTTTTGATCCCTCGCAGGGCAGTTGAAGACCTCGGCCTCTTCCACCTTGAGCTTTCCCTGACTGTCGCGCCTCCGATCGGGCGGGCCGATGATATAGCGGGCGAGATACGCCTGCTGATACCAGTACTGATTATGGTTGAACCTCGGGTCCACCTCGATCTGCGGCCCCAGCGGCGGCGGTAGTTTCCGGTTGTAATCCGCAGCGAAGGCGAGAACAGCGGTATGAATCGTGCGCATATTCCCGACGCAGCGGACCGCTTGCGAGGACCCCTTGAAGGATCGGTAAACGGGAAAGCTGAACGCGAGGATAACGCTGATCAACGCGGCGACGATCAGGAGTTCGATGAGAGAAAAACCGGCTCTTGGCATTTTTGGGGGGAGGGCTGGAGTTTATAGCCGCCTTTTTGCGATAAGAAACGCCCCAAGGGGAAGCAAAAGCAGGGCGGTGGAAGGCTCCGGAATGGCCTCAAACTGTACCTCCCGGAAATACCCCTGTCGGTTGTTGCCATACCTGCCGCCCCGGATGCCGAAGTAGCCCGTCTCTCGCGCTTCCTCACGGTTATCGATATAGCTCAGGCTGCCGAGCAACTCACCCTTTTGATCTGTCGCCGTGTTCCACTCAAAGAGAGAGGCTTCCAGTGTCATGCCGATGAACGAAAATTCCAGAAGGTATTGGTTGTTCGCGTTGGCGTTCATGGGCAGCAGCCCGGAAAGCGTCGCTGACTCCAGCATCGTTCCTTCACTGACAAAGCCGCTTCCCGAGCCCCAGACCAGCACAAGGCTGTTCGCGCTACTCACGCCGAGGTGATAAGCCTCCGTGGTATCAAAGGTCGCGCCAGCGCTTCGAAGAACGACGCCGTAAAAGCCGCTCCAGTTGTCGGCTGCAAGGATGACGCTGCCCCTGATATCTCCGAACTGATTGACATCGTCGTTCTTGATGGGATTTCCCGAACTGCTGCTTTTCGACCCCCCGTTGTAAATAACCTGAGCTGAGTTCGCCGGTTTATCCGGAGAAGTGCCGCGGTAGATATTGATCCAGGTTTCCCCATACATCTCGGCGGTATTCGCATAAGGGCGATTATTCGCATTTCCGCTATACGGCATCACCGACCAGTTGGGGTCTGGAAAGTTATCGATATCATACGTGATCGGCGCAGCCTGCCCCAAGCCGCTCAAGAGAAGCGACAGGCCAACGCATACCGGGGCAAAGGAAGATCGGAGAGACGGTTTCATCGTTTGGTTTGTCATAGTGGGGGTATTTACGCAGTGAATCAGAGGCTTGAACGCCTCGCGCGGGGCATCAGACGCGATGCATTTCCCCGCTGGTCGCAACAGGCAGCGGCGGCGGCGGATCTTTCCGCTTCCAGCCGTCGATATGGAGACGCCTTTCCCTGGGCGTTTTTCCATCCATCAGCTCGTTGAGAAGGGTGACGGCAGCGCGAATGGAGCGGCTGCTGTCAAAAACATATTCAATCGTACCATCCGTACCGGGTAGCGGGCTGCTTCCCTCCTGAAAGGTGATGACATCCAGATGGTCGGGATAACGAACGCCAAGACCGTCCAACGCCTCCTTCGCGCCAGGCCAAAGGCTTGGAGCGCTTATGATCAATGCGTCGGGACGTTCGCTTCTGGCGGTCCAGATCTCGCGAAAGCTCGACCACGCCGCCGCATGGAGGGTGGGGTGCCAGTCCTGACGTATCCACCGGCTCTCCACCGGAAGCCCCGCTTCGCTAAGAAGCGACTTGATCGTATTGAGACGCTCCCGGTCATAGCCGTCAATGTTCCACTGCGACACGCCGCCCAGATAAGCAATGCGCCGGCGACCCCGCTCTTTGAGGAGCGCAATCGACGCACGCAGCGCCGCCGCGACGTCATAAGCCACGGTGTTCTCATACAGCTCGCCCATGCCGACGATCGGCACGCCCGCTTCGGTCAGGGTACCCATCCACTGCTCATCCGGATAGGCCCACAAGGCAAGCACCCCGGAGATCAGGCCCATCTCCGCGTCTCTCAGAAACTGGCGACAGGTCAATGCTTTCGGCGGCTCGGCCTGCCGAACCGCATCGCCAAGATAGGTCCCCACCTGTCGGCCCGAAGCTTCCAGCAGCTGTCTTGCTTCCTGAAGGCGTATCAGATAGCTTCCGGGCTGGTTGACCCTGCCGAGGTCGAGGTCATTGAGCACGGCAACCCGCTTCAGGCCGCCGGGGTTCGCCGGGAAATGCGCATCGTGCCGGACGAGCTCCTCTTCCCACCGGGCGAAGGAGCGGCGCACGGTCTGAACGGGGAGCTTCAACGTCTGCGCCATTTTCTTTTCCGATGGCAGGCGCAGGGCGGGCTTTTCAAAGGGGGCGCGCAGCCGTTTCTCCAGTCGGGTATAAAATTCCGCCGCTCCGTAGAGGTCGGTCCCCGTATCAGCCAGCAACTGATGCGATGCGATAGCCGAGCGGAGTTGAGGCGGCGTGAGGGTAAAGGCGCTGGAGCCGAGATCGGCCTTGAGCCCGGCCGGAGAAGGGAGCGGCAACTGCTCCTGAGCCGCGCCCGATCCGGCGTCGTGAACCCATGCGCGCGCCTCGTCTTCGTCCCGGAAGTAGCGGGTCATCGTCTTGCTGCCCGTGAAGCGTTTTCCCAGCCGGACCCGCCAGTAGAGACGTCCGTGGCCATTGGAAATCTGATCGATCTTCACACCATGGGGAAGCGCTGCATCGCGGCTTCCGGCAGGGTCAGAGCTATGGGGGGCCTCGTTCATGGGTATGGGTAGAATGTGGCCACAAATTGGTCACAGAGTCAACGGGAAATAACAGGAGACAGAAAACGGAGGCATTTTTGCCCGCGCTTTTCAAACCTGATGAAAAATTTTCGGCGAGAGCACAGAAAGACCGTTTTTCCCTTGAAGGAGGAAGGGGTTTTGGGGGACTGTGGCCCGATGAGTGCCAGCGCCCGCGGGTCGAAAACCTCTCTCCGGCCTGCAAAGAAAGTTTCAGCTCTTGCGCAACTTGCGAAGGAGACGGGGCTCTCCATGGCCACCGTATCGCGTGCACTGAACGGTAAGGAGGGAGTCTCCGACGCGAACCGGAAGAAGATTATTGAGGCCAGTCAGGCGCTAGGGCTGGAGCGTCCGTTTTCCTCTCTGGCAGCCAAGGCGGGCAACCCTTTCATCGGGTACGCCCTTCAGCGCCGGATGGGGGACCGGATTCGCAAGGGCGACCCGATCGCCATGCGGTATTCCTTCGCTCTTGAGAAAGCCTGTGCAAAGCTTGATCACTACATCCTGCTGATGGATGTGGAGAGCGATATTTCCCCCGAGGGAGACATCACGCCAGCGTTGGCGGGGCGCGTCGCGGGTGTGGTCCTCGGGGTGGGGACTGATGAGCAGCTTGCCGGGTTGGCCCGGAATGGAGTGGCCGCTGTCATCTATAACGGCTACAGCACCGCCCCGAATACCGACTGCATCACGAGCAACTACCACCTCGCGGCACGGGCCCAGCTCGATCACGCCTACCATCTGGGGCATCGGAATGTGGCGTTCTTTATGCCCAATCCGGGGCCGTGGTATGCGCAGCATTGCTGGAGTGAATACTTTTTTCATGCGAAGACGCTGGAACTCGACCTGCCGATGGCGTTCTATGAGCCGATCGGTTTTACCCAGGGCGGCGGGCAGGCCGAAGTGGAGCTCTTTTTGGAAAAAGTGCTGCCACATCGGCCGACAGCGATTCTCACTTCCGACGCCTATGCGCTTCATCTCGTGGAGGCCTTGAAAGCGAGGGGGATTTCCGTACCGCGCGATCTCTCGCTCGTGGCCATGGAGGATACCGTCGATCCCCGAATTTTCCCGCTGACGACTTACCGGCGGGATTTTGACTCTATTGCCGATCAGACCATTCGGGCTCTCTTTGATCGCATTGCGTCGCCCGGCGCTCCCGGAAAGCATCTCATGGTGGAAGGGGAGCTGATTGATCGGGGTTCCTGCGCCCCTCCTTGGAGCAGGTAAGATTCGGTAAGTGGACATCAAAGAGAGAGGCTTTTGCATTTTTCTAGATTTGTTGCGAAAATATTTGCGCAAAAATTCAATTAATTCTTGCGAGTGCCCAAATGCCGAGGTAGAGATTGGTTCGATGGAACCCGTTCCATCCCGCCGATCTCCCTGATCCCGTTGGGGGCGGGAGCTTGAAGGGCTGGTTTGACCTTCGCTACGTGCGTTTCATCCTCCCCATTCCGCTGACCTCCCCCTGACGCTATTACCCCATGAGAATCACCCGTGAGCCTTTCTCCGTTGAAACCGAAGGGACCATCCTGACGGTTCAGACGTGCTATACCTGCGCTATCGGAAACACAATGGTTCAGGAATACAGTACGCTGGAGGCCTCGGATACCTTTGGCGCCATCTGGAGGCGATATAGCTCCGATGGCGGGCGGACGTGGAGCCCGGCGGAGCGCTGGTTTTCGCCGCGGACGACTCCGGCGGGGGTGCTGCGCTACGGGGAATCGACGCTCACATGGTGGAAGGCCGCTGGGACGGCGGTCTATGTCGGAAACCGCCACTGCTATCCCCAGGGTACCTTCTCCAAGGAGGCGCTGGCGTGGATGACCTTGGCCTACGCCTTTCTGGACTCGACGGGGCGGTCGGACGGCGAGGAGCGGCAGTTGATCGCCGAGGGGATGGATTCTTTTCGCTGGATGCCCGATGTGGAGCAGGGGAGGAACGGGATGATGATTTCCTTCTGCAACCCTGAGGAACTGCCGGACGGGACGCTGGTGGTTCCCGCCCAAAGCCTGCCTCCCGACATGCTGGAGTATAGCGTCTACCGCATTCCCCTTGCAGCCACCTGCCTGATCGGCCGATTCCGGGCGGGACAGGTGGAGTGGCGGCGCGGAGGGCTGGTAAAGCTCCCGCGCGAAGTCTCTCCGAGGGGGATCTTTGAGCCCTCCATCGTCCGGCTCAAAGGGGGCGCGCTTCTGATGGTCTGCCGGGCCAGTAACTCCGGCGCGGAGCACATGCCCGGGTATAAATGGCGCTCCATCTCGTTCGATCAGGGCGAAAGCTGGAGCGCTCCGATCCCCTTCACCTATTGCGACGGAGCCCCTTTTTTCTCCCCTTCCAGCGGAAGCCGTCTGATCCGCCATTCCGGAAGTCGGCGGCTCTATTGGATCGGGAATATCTGCGCCGTTCCGCCGAAAGGAAATCTGCCCCGTCATCCGCTTTTCATCGGCGAAGTGAATGAGATGGATCTCACGCTGATCCGCAGTTCCGTGAGAATGATTGATCAGCGTCAGCCGGAGGACGACGACGACGTGCAGCTTTCGAACTTCAAGGTTTACGAAGATCGCGAGACCGGGGAGTTTGTCCTGACGTTGACCCGGCTTCATGAACGCGGCCCCGGAATGTCATCGACCTGGCAATACCGCATCCGCCCTGGCCCCTTGCCGGATCAGCTCTCCCGGGGATCGGCTCCGGTATTCAGTGAAAGCCTGCCCGCAGGGGTATAACGTTGAAAAGGCTTGCGTTTTTCCAGAATATGAAATATTTTGCGCAAATATTACGATTTTTTGAGAACGGATTTTCATTCCGGCTGCATCCGGTGCCGGGGTTTCCTGAAGAAACCGTTTAGAAAAACCGGCATCCATCTTCATTTTCTCCCTCCACCGTTTCATTGCTCCTTATCCTCATCCAGTACCATGAAGACACGCTACCCCCGCAACCGTTCCGCCGCCTTATGGGCGGTCGGCATTGTCCTGCTAACGGCATTGGCATCTCATGCCTCTCTGCTGACCGATCTTGAGGTGCACTATACGTTTGATCAAGACGCCCTCATTTCCGGTTCCGGAGGAGTTTTCGATAACTCCGGAAACGGAAATTCCGCCACGCTGGTCAACGGCGTCTCTTCCGTTGACGGCATGATCGATGGAGCCTCCCGGCATACGCCCACCACTACGCCCGCGACGGTCGCGTATATCGCCGCGGATGATCTCACCGTGGGCAACTTCAGCGGAGGCAGCTTCTCCATGTCCATCTGGTTTAAAACCGACAACATCTACCGCTCTTCGCAGGGACTTGTCACCAAAGCGCGCTCCAGCTCCGGTGCTCAGGGCTGGGGCCTGCTGGTACATGGCAATGCCAACGACGATCTGACCCGACTCATGTTTGTCGGGACGGATAAGGCCACGTCCACGAGCTATCAGTTCAACTACGATGACGTTACTCTTGCTTCGGACACCTGGTATCATGTGGCGTTCACCTATGACACCGACTCGGGAGAGTTCACCCTCTTCCTGAACGGCGAAAGTCAGGGCGCCTATACCTTGGGCAACCTGAGCGCGAACTTTGACGTGCTGGCACCGCTGACGCTTGGCGCGAGTGTCGCGACCGATGGAGCGGTGACCCGGGCTTACTCCGGACTGCTGGATGACTTCGGACTGTGGAGCCGGGCGCTGACCGAAGCCGAGATCCAGCAGATCTACACCCAGGGCATGAGCGGTCATGCCATCCCGGAGCCGTCGGTCGCGCTGGCCTTGCTCTCCGGAGCGCTGCTGCTGGGCGGCTTCCGCCGATTCCGGGCGATCAGGGTTCCGGCGCTTGTCGCAATGGCGATCCCGCTCCTTGGCGGAGCGGTTCCCTCGGCAAAAGCGGAGGAGATTCCGGTGCAGCAGGAGGATGTCGAGGTGCAGAGCGGAACGGAGGTGGAGTTTCCGGTCGAGATCCCGGAAGTGCCGGTGGATCAGGAGTTGGTGCTGGAATTGACCGCATGGCATCCGGCCCCCAAGTCGGCGGGCTACTATGCATCCCTTCGCGTGTTTCTCGGAGAGACGGAGCTTGAAGAAACACTGGATCGTCCGGCAGAGTTTCTGGTCAGCAGGAATAAAGATAGCGGGGCAACCTATCCGATCCGTAAGGGGAAGTGGTGGATGGTCCCGGTATACATTTCGCCCGATGACCGCAACTCCCCGAACCCTTATGCTGTCGTGACCGATGGTTTGGATATCGCGCGCTTCCGCTTTCGTCTTCCGGAAATGTCCGTGGGGAAAAACCGCCTCCGGATCATGAATAAAGCGATGGAGGAAGTGCATCCGACGGGCGGGTATCAGGTCTTTTCCACCTTGCAGATCCGGGAGGTCGTTCTCCGTCTTCAGGAACGCAAAGGATATTGAGTACGATGCGGACTTCCCTTTCTCATCGCCGGGAGATCCGGTCGAGGCGAGCGTGGACGCTGATGGAGGTCATCCTCGTTTTCGGCATCATCGTGATCGCCGCCGCCATCGGAGGCATCGCCACCAAAGGAGTCCGGACCCGCTCCCATGATGCCCGCTGCGTTTACAATCTCCGGCAGCTCGGGGCGGCCTTTCTGAATTATACGACGGACGCAAATAACCGGGTCATCCGGAGCCAGATGGGCGGAGGGTCCATCGAAATGGGGTGGACGCGCCTGATCGTCAACCTCGGATACCTCCCTGCCAACAAGCCATGGGAGGTAATGCACTGCCCCGTCGCCGCGATTCCCGAAGGAGCAGAGCGATCCAAAGCCAGTTACAGCCCCTCGCGGCCCAATGTCGCCGCGGGCGACACCTGGCGCTGGTACACCTATGGCCTGAATATGTGCAAAATCACCGGGAAAACGAGTATTACCACGGCAACGGAGAAATCCGGCGCCAGCGTCAGGATGTTCGAGCTGCCAATCGCCCTGATTGACCAGCCCTCCCGGCATGTCCTCCTCGCTGACAGCTCTGCGGGTCCGACGGATCACTGGCCCTCGCTCATCATGGAGCGCGACCACCCCAAAGGCCTCGGCCTGCGGCATGGCCCCCGGGGTAACCGCCACGCTTACGCCTTCTTTCTGGATGGCCACGTCGGCCCCATCGACAAAGCGTTTGCCGCACAACTGGCCACCAGCGCCTACGGCTACGGTCTCAACCTTCCGGCGACTTCGATTTTCAACGTCACGCCCTAGATTTTTGTATGCGACACTATTTCGGTTTTCTCTGGCTCTCTCTCGCTTTGA
>JBEBWR010000104.1:0-10444 GCA_040392045.1 Chthoniobacter flavus
TCGACACGGAAATCGTGCCACTCCACGCTGACGCCGTCGTCAAGGAAGCCGCCGTATAAGGGTTGCCACGTGCCGTCGATCCTGTTCCAGACCGGGCGTTCAAAAAGCAGCGCTTTTTCGTGTTCTGACTGACTCAAAGTGGTGGAGCGTTCGCGAAATTGTTGCGGGCGAATCTGAGGTGGAACAATCGGAACGGTTTGCTGTTCTATCAGGTCGGAGCAAGAGAAACTTTCTTCGCGTTGTCCTCAACATCCTCTTAATTGCGTTCTTGTCCACTTTTTCTCTCGTTTACAGGGAAAAAAAGCTTTCCTCGCGCCGCGCGCCTCCTATCCTCCCCCGGGTGATCGACCGTTATTCCTACCCGAAAATGGCGGCTCTGTGGGAGGAGCAGCATAAGTACGAAATCTGGCTGGAGATTGAGGTGCTCGCGTGTGAAGCGCAGGCCGAGATCGGCGTGATTCCAAAAGAGGACGCCGAGACGATTCGCAGCAAGGCAAAGTTCGTTCTCTCCGAGATTCAGGAGATTGAGCGGCGGACGAATCACGACGTCATCGCGTTCCTTGAGAACGTCGCCAGCTATGTCGGCCCGGCCTCGCGCTGGATTCATCAGGGGATGACCTCCTCGGACGTGCTCGACACCACGCTGGCCGTTCAGATGAACGAAGCCGCCGGGCTGCTGCTGGAAGACCTCGAAGCGCTCCGCGCCGCCATTGCAAAGAAGGCGCAGGAATACAAAATGACGCCGATGATCGGGCGTTCGCACGGGATTCACGCCGAGCCGATCACCTTTGGCCTGAAAATGGCGCTGATGTACGACGAATTTGGCCGCGCCATCGAGCGCCTCAAGCAGACGCGCGAGCGCATCCGCGTCGGCAAGCTCTCGGGAGCCGTAGGCACGCACGCGCACCTCGACCCGCGCGTCGAGGAGATGGTCTGCCGCAAGCTCGGGCTGATCCCCGCCGCGCTGAGCACGCAGGTGGTGCAGCGCGATCGCCACGCCGAGTATCAGCAGACGATCGCCATCATCGGCGCGAGCATCGACCGCTGGGCTACGGAGTTTCGCCATCTTCAGCGGACGGAAGTGCTCGAAGTGGAAGAATACTTCTCGCCCGGACAGAAGGGCAGCTCCGCCATGCCGCACAAGCGCAACCCGATCACCGGGGAGAAGCTCAGCGGACTGGCCCGCATCCTGCGCGGCAACGCGCTGGCAGCGCTGGAAAATGTCGCGCTCTGGCACGAGCGGGACATCTCGCACTCCTCCGTGGAGCGGATCATCATGCCCGACTCGTCGATCCTGCTCGACTACATGCTGCAACTGACGACGAAGCTCGTCGACCGCCTGCTGGTCTACCCGGACAACATGAAGCGGAACATGGAGATCACCAAGGGGCTCTACTACTCCCAATCGATCCTCCTCAAGCTGACCGAGCGCGGCATCGAACGCAAGACGGCCTATGAAGCCGTGCAGCGCGCCGCGATGAAGACCTGGCAGGGCGACCGCTCGCTTAAGGAGAACCTCCTCGATGAAGCTGAGATCATGGAGAAGCTCACCCCCGCGGAGATCGAAGAGTATTGCTCGCTGGATATTCACTTCCGCCACGTGGACGACACGTTCAGGAAGCTCGGGCTGGAGTAATCCCGCCAAAAGATCCTTTTTCCGGCAGAGCCGGTTTCCCGACAGCGCGGAAACCGGCTCTGCTTTATCTTCTCCCCTTTTCAAGCGGCACAATTCGGTTTACGCTCCCCCTTTCGCCTTTCCCGCTCTCACTTCTCTCTCATGAAACGACACCGCCTCCTGCTGACCTGTCTGGCCGCCGCCGTCGCAGTCACCCTCTCCGGGTGCGACAAAATCCCCCTCTTCAAGAAGGATCAGGAGCCGGAAACTCCAGTGGAAACCGCTCAGGAAGCCCCGGAGGCACAGGCCGCCGCAGCAGTGGCGACCGCTGAAGCCGCTCCCCCGGCCCCCACGCCCGAGCCGACCCCGGAGAAGGAGGAGATCAACCGCAACGCCGGAGTCATCGTCCTCTGCTATCACCGCTTTACCGAAAAGAACCCGGACAACCTCTCCATGACGCCCGAGATGTTTGAGTCGCAGATGCAGGCGCTCAAGGACGCGGGAATCAGCGTCATCGGCATGCAGGACTTCATCGCATGGCGGCGCGGGGAGAAGAATATCCCGGAGAAAAGCTGCATCATTACCATCGATGACGGCTACGTCTCCGCCTACACCCTCGCCTGGCCGATCCTCAAAAAATTCGAGTATCCCTTCACGATGTTCGTCTATATGGACTACATCGGCATCGGCGGACAGTCGATCACCTGGGACCAACTCGCCGACATGCGCGATCAGGGCGTCGATATCCAGTCGCACACCTGGTCGCACCAAAACCTCAAGGGCAAGGGCGGACAGATCAATAAGAAAAACCGCGCCGACCTCGCGAAGATGGGCTACGAGGCATGGCTCCAGCGGGAGATCGGCGACACCAAGAAGACGCTCGAAGAGCGGCTCGGCATTCGCGTGAACGCGATTGCCTATCCCTACGGCCTGCATAGCGAGGAGTCCCGCGCCATGACGCTCAAGACCGGACACGAAGTCGGGTTCACCGTCTACGGTCAGCGGAACGGCTTTGACTTCCCCGCCGCCGAGCAGATCGGTCGCTACGCCATCGGCTCCAAGCAGCCGGAAATCTTCGAGGCTGCCCTTCGCGCCATCAACAGCGAATCCGCTGGAGGCAGCGCCGGCCCCTCCATCTCCCACGTCGCCTCCGGCTCCGTGACCACCACTCCCGCCGACGGCGCGACCGTCTCGGAAGCCAAGCCGACGCTCACCGCCGATCTCAGCTCCTTTGGCGAGATCGAGGCGGGCAGCGTCGATATGCGCATAAGCGGCTTCGGGCTTGTCCCGGCCAACTACGATGCGGCGACCAAAACCGTCTCCTACACCTTTACCCAACCCCTGCGCGACAAGAGCTACACCGTCATCGTTGGCGCTCGCGTCGACGGCAGGAAGAAGGAAGCCCGCTGGGGCTTCAACTACGCTCCCGCGCAGTAAGAGCAGGGATCGCACATTCGCCATGTTCAGCCAACTTTCCGACAAGCTTCAGGACGTCTTCAAAGACCTGCGGGGTCAGGGGAAAATCTCCGAGACCAACGTCTCCGACGCCATGCGCGAGGTCCGCCTCGCCCTGCTGGAGGCGGATGTCCACTATCAGGTCGCCAAGGATTTCATCGCCCGCGTTAAAGAAAAGGCGCTGGGCGAAGAGGTCCTCCGCTCGGTCACTCCGGGGCAGCAGATCGTCAAAATCTTTCACGACGAACTGACCACCCTCCTCGGTGGCGACGCCGCGCCGCTCAACCTCGACAAACCGGCCCGCGTCCTGATGGTCGGCCTGAACGGCGCGGGCAAGACGACCTCCTCGGCCAAGCTCGCCGCGCTGCTCAAGAAGCAGGGGCGCGCCCCGCTCCTCTTCGCGCTCGACCTCTACCGTCCGGCGGCTATTGAACAGCTCGTCACGCTGGGTAATCAGGTCGGCGTCCCCGTCTTCCGCCCCGAGCCGGGCGAGACCGACGTACTCCGCGCCACCGAAGCCGCGCTGAAATGGGCCGAGACACAGACCGGTAACGTGCAGATCTTCGACACCGCCGGGCGTCAGGAGATCGACGAGCCGCTCGTACAGGAGCTTAAACGCGTCAAGGAACGGCTCAACCCCGGCGAAGTCCTCCTCGTAGCCGACGCCGCCACGGGTCAGCAGGCCGTCAGCGTGGCCACGCACTTTCACGACGCGCTCGGACTCACCGGCCTCGTTCTCACCAAGCTCGACGGCGATGCGCGCGGCGGCGCGGCCCTCTCCATGCGGGAGGTCACCAAGCAGCCGATCAAGTTCGCCGGTCTGGGCGAGAAGATGGACCAGTTCGAAGCATTCCACCCCGACCGCCTCGCCGGGCGCATCCTCGGCATGGGCGACATCGTCGGCCTGGTGGAAAAAGCCGCGGAAGCCATCGACGAGGCGGAAGCCAAGCGGATGGAGGAAAAACTCCGTACCGCCTCCTTCGATCTGAATGACTTCCTCGACCAGTTCAAGATGATCCGTCGGCTCGGCCCGCTGGAGAGCATCCTCGGGATGCTGCCCGGCATGAGCCAGATCAAGGATTTGCAGGTGGACGAAGGACAGATCAAGCGCGTGGAAGCGATCATCCTCTCCATGACCAAAGACGAGCGGACCAAGCCCGACCTGATCAACGCCCGTCGCCGCCAGCGGATCGCCCGGGGTAGCGGCACCTCCGTCACCGAGGTCAACGACCTGCTCAGCCGCTTTGCCCAGATGCGCAAGATGATGAAGAACATGGGCAAGATGAAGAAAATGTTCGCCCGGAGCGGCGGCAAAATGCCCAAGCTCCCCGGCATGCCCGGGATGGGATAAAAGACGCTTTCCCGCCTCCGTCTGAAAATTATGCTTTGCAAACGGAGGAACTTCGATCACTTTAGCAGACCTTTTTTCAAAACCTATCATGTCAGTATCCATCCGACTCCGCCGCGAAGGCGCCACCAATCGTCCTTACTACCGCATCGTTGTGGCCGACGCCCGTAGCCCGCGCGACGGTAAATTCATCGAGCAGATCGGGAACTACGATCCGAAGCAGGCTGGCGAGAACAGCAACATCGATCTCGCCCGTGCCGACCATTGGATCGGCAACGGCGCTCAGCCTTCCGACACGGTGCGCAGCATCATCAAGCGCGCCCGCAAGGCTCAGGCGGCCACGGCCTGATCCATCCGATTTTCGGAGAGAAAAGCGCGACCTTGGCTCCGGGCTTTTCTCTTCAACCAGTGCAAAACCAAGTGTGTGGAGGGAGCGTCTCTGACGCTCCCCCTTTTTGCTGCCCATATTCTGCCCTCATTCCGTAATCCAGGCCCCCCCACTATGGACGACTTCATCCGCTACACCGTGAGTCACCTCATTGACCACCCGGACGAGATCCTTCTCACGCGCTCGGAGACGCCGAAGAAGATCACCTTCCGGCTGAAAGTCCCCGAGGGCGAAGTCGGCAAGATCATCGGCAAGCAGGGGCGTACGATCACGGCCATCCGCAACCTCCTCTCCGCCGCTGCCGCCCGCACGGATCAGAAAGCCGTGCTACAGGTGGACGAGCCAGATTTTCACTGAAGCCTGGAGGATAAACCCGCCGAACCGCCGGTCATCGTGAATTTTTCACCCGCTCGGCCCGGGGCGGGACGTAGGGGCGGGAGTGGGCCGCGTGGCGGCTCCAGTTTGCCTCATATTTTGCCGCGAGCTCCCCGGCAGCGCGAAGGATCAGTACGTTCTCGCTGTTGCGCGACTCCGCCGCTTTCGTGAAGTTGAAGGAGCCGGTGATCACCGTTTTCCCGTCTACGATCATGACCTTGTTGTGAGCGATGGCATGCTCGCTGTCGATCCGCACGGGGACATTCTGATGCGCGAGGTAGGTCGCTGAGGTATACCGGTCGCCCTGCTGGCTTTTATCGAGAATCACCTCTACCTCCACTCCCCGCTTCTTCGCCGCCGCCAGCGCCCTGGCAATCGGGGCGGAAGTAAACGTGTAAGCTTGTACGCGAATCCGCTCTCTCGCTGCGCCAATCTCCCGCACGATTGCGTCGGTGGCTCCGCCGCCCGGAGAGAAATAGACCTCCCAGCTTCCCGGAGGGGCAACAGCGGCGGCTCCGCTCCGCAGGTGAGCAAGAAACGGTAGCTCCACGTTCTCCCGCCCGCTCCAGAGGTAAAATCCGGTGCCGCCCGTCAGCAGCAGCGAGACGACATAGGGAAGCAGCGTGCCGCGGCGGGAACGGCGGCGCGTGAAAAGATTCAGCTTCCTCATCTCCCGTCGCTCTCCCCGTTCTGACGCCGCAGACGGGCGGCAGCCATGGTAGCGGCGAGATTGATGGCGGCGATCATGCTGTCGGGGCGCGCTATCCCCTTCCCGGCGATGTCAAAAGCGGTCCCGTGATCCGGACTGGTGCGGACAAAGGGCAGCCCGAGCGTGACATTTACCCCCTGATCAAAGCCGAGCAGCTTCAGCGGGATCAACCCCTGATCATGGTACATGCAGAGCACGGCGTCGAACTCCCCCGCCGCTGCTCGCATAAAGACGGTATCCGGGGAGTACGCTCCGCTGAACTCCACGCTCCCCGCCCATTCCCGAGCAAGCTCCTGCGTGGCCGGCGTGATCAGCCCGATCTCCTCGCGCCCCATCGCCCCGTCTTCTCCGGCGTGTGGGTTCAATCCGGCAACCGCGATCCGCGGGGACTTTTCGTCTCCGGCCTCGCGCCGGTCGAGCAGGAAACGCGCGAGCAACCCGCCCACCCGGAGGATCTCCGGGCCGTTGATCGCATCGACGGCGTCCCGCAGGGAAAGATGGGCGGTGACCAGCGCGACCGTCAGCGGCCCACCGGTCAGCAGCATGGCAAAATTGCGGACCCCGGCGCGCTCGGCGTAAAACTCGGTCTGCCCGGGAAAGGTAAAGCCCTCGGCTTGCGAGCGGGCTTTATGAATCGGCCCCGTGACCACTCCGAGGATCTCCCCGTTCCGGGCGAGTTGAGCCGATTCCTCCAGCGCGGCAAGCGCGGCACGAGTGCCTTCGCGGGTCGGTTGCCCCGGCTCGCAAAGCGGGACGGACGGCTCTCCGATCACGCGATAGGTAAACCGGGAGTCAAGCTTTCCCGACGCGAGAGCGGCGGCGATCACTTCCGGACCGACGCCCGCCGGATCTCCGGTGGTGATCCCGATGACTCCGGCTTTCATGACAAATCGGCGGTCTTAGTAGACCTTCACGTAGGCCTTCTTCCGCAGCCCTTCGACCCATTTCTTCTGGGCGGCGGCGCGCTCTTCCTGAAGGACGTGCTGCTCGATCTCGCCGCGAACTTCGGAGAGCGGCTTGGCGATGGCGTTCTTCCGGGCCTCGACGTAAAGCAGGTAGTAGTTCCCCGAGATTTCAATCGGACGGCTGACCTGCCCCGTGCGGACATTGAAGGCGGCCTCGGTAAGGCGCTCATTGAGCGTGGAACGGTCGATCCAGCCCCAATCGCCTCCGGACTCCTTCGAGGAATCCTCGGAGTAAAGACTGGCGACCTTGGCGAAATCTTCTCCGGCGACCACTTTCCGGCGCAGTTCCTCGGCGATGTTCTTCGCCTCGGGGTTATCGCTACGGAGCACGATCATGCGCAGCTTGATCTCCTCCTTGGAGCTGTACTGGCTGAGATTCTTGTTGTAGTAGCTGCGAATCTGATCGGGCGAAATGATGGGGCTGACCTTTACGGAGCGCTGGCGCATGGCCTGCACGATCATCTTGTCGCTCTCCAGCTTACGGAAGCGCTGGATGGTGTATCCCTGCGCCTGAAGGGTGCGGATAAAAGCGGCGCGGTCGTTGTTGAACTGCTCGCGGATGATCGTCCGGATGTGATCCTCCAGAATGTGATCGGGGATTGAGAACTTGTTCTTCTCAAACTCCTGAAGCACGAGCTGGCGGTCGATGAGCTCCTGCACGGCGGCGAGCCGCAACTCACGGATCATCTTCGCCTGCTCGGGGCCGTGGACATTCTCCCGGATCATCTGTTCGCGGGGACCGATCAGTTCGCGGACCTGCGAGAAGGTGATCACGTCTTTGTTCACAACGGCGGCAATCCCGTCCAACACCTGCTCGGCGGCAAGGGCTGAAAGCGAAGAACCTGCGACCACGGCAGCGACGGAGATGGCCAGAAAGCGATGAAGCATGGTAGGATGGGAAAAAACAGCGCAACGGTAAATCCATGACGCTTGAAGTCAAGCGGCGAGTTCAGCCGAGTTCACCCGAAAGGGGGAAGTTTTTTATCGTCGCCGCTTGAAAGTTTACCGTTTTCTCCCGATTTTATCGCGGAGTGGGCATGACATTCGATTCTTTTTAAGCACATGCAGTTCAAGGACTACTATCAGACCCTCGGCGTTTCCCGGAGCGCCAGTCAGGATGAAATCAAGAAAGCATTCCGCAAGGCGGCCCGGAAATACCATCCCGACGCCGTGCCGGAAGCGGAGAAAGCCGCGGCGGAAACGCGCTTCAAGGAGGTGAACGAGGCCTACGAGGTGCTGGGCGATCCGGAGAAGCGGCAGCGCTATGACACCCTCGGGGCTGATTGGGAACGCGGGGCGCAACAACCGCCTCCCGGGTGGCAGCAGAGCGGCGGTTTCCCCGGAGGACGAGGGACGAGCGCGGAGGATTTTGAGTTCAACTTCGGCGGCACGGGTTTCAGCGACTTCTTCGAGGCGTTCTTCGGTTCGCGCGGAGGAGGAGGAGGCCATCCCTTCGGGCGGCGGGGCGGTCGGGCGCAACCGACGCGGGGCGCGGACGTGGAGGCGGACATCATGGTTCCGCTCGAAGAAGCGCTGCACGGGGCGAAGCGGAAGATCACCTTCCAGCGTCGGGGTGGCAATCTGCAAACCTATCACATCACGATCCCCGCAGGTGTTCGCGAAGGACAGCGCATCCGGCTGGGCGGTCAGGGCGAAGCCGCAGGCCCGGGCGGTACGGCGGGTGATCTCTATCTTAACGTCCGCCTCGCGGCGCACCCGGACTTCCGCATTGAGGGGAGTGATCTCTATCACGACTTTGACGCTGCTCCCGCGCTCGCGGTGCTTGGCGGGAGCGTCTCCATCCCGACAATGGAGGGTCGGGCAAACCTCAAGCTTCCGGCCGGGAGTCAGCCGGGGCAGAAATTTCGCCTCAAGGGGCGCGGAATGCCCAAAGGCGGCGGAGAGCGCGGCGACCTTTACGTCGTCCTCAATATCGCCATCCCCAGAAGCCTCACGGCAGAGCAGCGCGAGCTGTGGGAAAAGCTGGCGGCGCTTTCCTGATTGCCGCCCGGGATTTTCCGGCCTAAGCTAAAGGTCTGCCTTATCCATGACTACGAACGCCGAGATTCCTGATTTAGCTGAGCTTCCACCTGAAAACAGAAAAATCGGCCCTCTCGTATGGCTTTCGCTGAGCGCCCCGGTCATCCTCGTCATCCTTCTGGCCATTTACGAAATCGTGGGGCCGATCTACCTCTCCGTTGCGAACCACTCCGGGGAACCGCTTACCGCCATTACCGTGACCGTACAGGACCACCGCATCGCCATTCCCGATCTTCCGCCCGGCCGGGGCCACCGCGTCTGGTTTCGCAACCGGGGAACCAGCAGCCCCTATACGCTGACGGCCACGTACGGCGCGGATCAGCGAATCGAGGAGACTCAGGGCGAACTGCATGCGGGCCTGCTTCATGGCTTTTACGGACCGGCTTCCTTCGTCGTGGAGAAGGACGGGAAGGTCTCCTTTTCCGAAAATTAATCGTTGCAATCACTCTGTGCGGAAGTAACCTGCTCAGTTCTCTGAACTATGGCCGATCTCGTTAACAAATACGCAGACAACGTCACGGGGAAGTTCTACGTCGATGACCAGTGCATCGACTGCGATCTGTGCCGTGAGACCGCTCCTGCGAACTTTACCCGTAATGACGACGGGGGGCACTCCTACGTCTTTAAGCAGCCCGAAACCCCTGAAGAGGAAGCGCTCTGTCAGGAAGCGATGGAAGGCTGCCCGGTAGAAGCCATCGGTGAAGACGGGGAAGAGGGCTGATCGCGCCTTGCCCGTTTTCCGCCTGTTTTTTCAAAGCTTTTCCATGACCCTCGCAGGCCGATGCCGCGAGGGTCATTTTTTTATCCCGGTCCGGAAGAGGATCGGTTACCCTTCCCTGCAATGAAGCCTTGGATGAGAGCGAAGGTGATCGCCGAATGGCGAGGCCTTCCCGAGCCGCCGAACCGCCCTGATCGGGTGGTCTCCGTGGCAAAGGAGATCGGCGTCCTGATGAACTCGCTCGGGCTGGGGCAGCGATTGCGCGAGGAGGAGATCCAGCGCGCATGGGAAGAGGTGGTTGGGAGCTTCGTCGCGGCGCACTCCAAGCCTGTGCGGCTGGAGGAAGGCGTGCTCATCGTGCAGGTACTCCAGCCGACGATGCACTACGAACTCGACCGCGTCATGCGCCACAAGGTCCTGCAAAATCTCAAAAAACGCTTCGGCGCAAAAACCGTGCGCGACGTCCGCTTTCGCGTAGGCTGATCTCTCTTTTTTCTCCTTCATCATGGCCAAAACCCCGCCCGACCAGATCGTTATCCGCAACCTTGAGCTCTCCTGCCGTATCGGCATCACCGACGAAGAGCAGGCCACACCCCAGCGGCTCACTGTCTCCCTCGTCATGGAGTCGAACCTCGCCTTCTCCGCCATGGAGGACCGGATTGAGAACACGATCGACTACTATGCCGTCTCCGAAAGCGTGAAAGCCTTTGCCGCCGCGAAGCCACGCCGCCTGATTGAGACGCTCGCGGAGGAGATCGCCGCGCATGTCATCGGGAAATTCAACGTCTGGCGGCTCACGCTGGAGCTGCGCAAGTATATCCTGCCGGACAC
>JBEBWR010000105.1:0-10394 GCA_040392045.1 Chthoniobacter flavus
CCAGTTTAGCATTTACACCCGGGCGCTGGAATGCGATGGGAAAGGGTTCACTATGCCTACGCCGCTTGTTGCCGTCATCATGGGGAGCACCTCCGACTGGGAGACCATGCGCCACGCCGTTGAAATGCTCGAAGCGCTCGGAGTCCCCTCCGAGCACCGCGTTGTCTCGGCGCACCGCACCCCCGCGCTCATGGCGGAGTTCGCAGCGGAAGCCCCCGGTCGCGGCATCAAAGTCATCATCGCCGGAGCCGGAGGCGCCGCGCATCTTCCCGGCATGGTCGCCGCGCAGACATGGCTGCCCGTCCTCGGCGTCCCCGTCCAGAGCAAAGCGCTCAACGGTATGGACTCCCTCCTCTCCATCGCCCAGATGCCCGGCGGAATCCCCGTCGGCACGCTGGCCATCGGCACCGCCGGAGCGAAAAACGCCGCCCTCCTCGCCGCCTCCATCCTTGCACTCGAAGACAACGCCATCCGGGCCAGGCTGATCGCCTTTCGCGAGAAACAGACAGCGGACGTCCTCGCCAGCGAACTTCCCACCTCTCTCTGATGAACAAGCGGATCTTCCTACCCGGCAGTACCCTTGGCGTCATGGGCGGCGGCCAGCTTGGCCGGATGCTCGGCATCGCCGCGCGACGCATGGGCTACCGCGTCCATAGCTTCAGCCCCGACCGCGACACCCCCTCCGGAGCCGTTGCCGATCTCGAAGTCGCCGCAGGCTATGACGACGAAGCCGCCGTCCGCGAATTTGCCAAAAGCGTCGACGTCCTCACCTTCGAGTTTGAGAACATCCCCGTCCGCTGCGCCGAATGGGCCGCGGAGCATACCACCGTCCGCCCCTCCGGCAAAGTCCTGCACACCTGCCAGCACCGCCTGCGCGAAAAGGAATTTCTCGCCGGAGCCGGAGTCCCGCTGCCGCCCTTCCGGAAAGTCACCAGCGAAGCCGGGCTGCGCGAAGCCGTCGCCGCCATCGGAGCGCCTTCCGTGCTAAAAAGCGCCGCCTTCGGCTACGACGGCAAAGGCCAGCGAAAGATCGCCCCCGGCGACGACCTCGCCGAAGTCTGGGCTCCCTTTGATGGTGCCCCCGCCGTGCTCGAAGGCTTCGTCCACTTCAAGAAAGAAGTCTCCATCCTCGTCGCCCGAGGGATCGACGGCCAGTGCGTCACCTATCCCGTCTGCGAGAATCAGCACGCCAACCACATCCTCGACGTCACCCTCGTCCCCGGCGTTGTCTCCGACGCTGTCGCGCAGAACGCCCGCGAGATCGCCATCGCCATCGCCGGGCAGCTC
Source organism: Chthoniobacter flavus (assembly GCA_040392045.1). GTDB lineage: Bacteria > Verrucomicrobiota > Verrucomicrobiia > Chthoniobacterales > Chthoniobacteraceae > DATMFV01. Next base: position 1,288 of record JBEBWR010000105.1, read on the forward strand.
GACCTCATCGGCCTCCTCGCCGTCGAAATGTTCCTCCTCCCCGATGGCCGCCTGCTGGTAAATGAGCTCGCCCCGCGTCCGCACAACTCCGGGCACTTCAGCTTCGACGCCAGCGTCACCAGCCAGTTCGAGCAGCAGCTTCGCGCCGTCTGCGGGCTCCCGCTCGGCTCCACCGCCTCGCTTGTCCCCTCCGCAATGGCCAACCTCCTCGGCGACCTCTGGCAGAGTGGGGAGCCCGACTGGGCCGCCGCGCTCGCCCTCCCTGAAGTCAAGCTCCACCTCTACGGCAAAGCCGGAGCCAAGCCCGGCCGGAAAATGGGCCACCTCGTCGCCTTCGGCACCACCGTCGAAGAAGCCGCCGAGCGCGTCCGCACCGCCCGCCAGCGCCTGATCCGCCAGTGAACCGCCTTCCCGTCATCACCCGCCTCCTTCCCACTGCCAGCGAGACCGAGTTCGCCGCCGCCGTGGAAGCCGCCGCGCGCGAACTGACGAAGGGATCTCCCGTTGCCCTCCCTACCGAGACCGTCTACGGCCTCGCCGCCAACGCCTTCGACGCCAGCGCCGCCTTTCGCATCTTTGAAGCCAAGGAGCGCCCCTCCTTCGACCCCCTCATCGTCCATCTCCCCGGCGTGGAATGGCTCGACCGCGTCGCCCGCATCCCCGGGAGCGACCGCGCGCTTGTGCAATCCCTCGCCAGCGCCTTCTGGCCCGGACCGCTCACCCTCGTCCTTCCCCGGCAGGCGGAGATCCCCGACGTCGTCACCTCCGGTCTCGACACCGTCGCCGTCCGCGTCAGCGCCCACCCCGTCTTTACCGCCATCGCCAAAGCCGCGGGATTCCCCCTGGCCGCCCCCAGTGCCAACCGTTTCGGGCGGATCAGCCCCACCGCCGCCGCGCACGTCATGAGCGAACTGAGCGGTCGCATCCCCCTCATCATCGACGGCGGCCCCACCACCCACGGCGTCGAGTCCACCATCATCGCCGTCGCCCACGGAGCCATCGCCATCCTCCGCAACGGCCCCATCACCCGCGACGACCTCGCCCCCTTCGCCCCCATCGTCGCCCCGGAAACCGTCGCCAAGCCCGTAGCCCCCGGGCAGCTCAAGAGCCACTACGCCCCCGGCACCCCGCTCTATCTCGCCCCTCATCATCCCGAGCCCGGCAAACGTGTCGGCCTCCTCGCGTGGCAAAACGCCCCGAGGGGAGGGGACTACGCCGCCGTCGAGATCCTCAGTCCCGGTGGCAACCTCCGCGAAGCCGCCTCGCGCCTCTTCGCCGCCATGCGTCGGCTCGACGAAGCCGGGCTGGACGCAATCATTGCCGAGCCCGTCCCCGAAGAAGGGCTCGGCGTCGCCATCATGGACCGCCTGCGCAAAGCCGCCTACCGGTCATCCGATTCTTAAATGAGCAAGAAACTCAATAGCAAGGCCGCCGGCATCGTCGGGATTGCCGTGGCATGCAGTCGCGTTCTCGGGCTGGTACGCGAGATGGTCTTGAGCCGGCTCTTTGGCGCGGATGCGCTCATGGACGCCTTCGTCACCGCCTTCCGAGCGCCCAATCTTCTGCGCGACCTCTTCGCCGAAGGCGCGCTCTCCACCGCCTTCATCACCGTCTTCTCCCAGAAGATCGCCACCGAAGGCGAAGACTCCGCGTGGAAGCTCGCCAGCAAGATGGCCACGCTCACCATCGTCTTCATGAGCTTCGTCACCCTGCTGGGCGTCCTTTTCGCCCCGCAGCTCATCGACATCCTCGCCGCGGGCTTCGACCCCGGGAAAGCCGAACTGACCATCCTGCTCACCCGCGTCATGTTCCCCTTCATCCTGCTGGTCTCGCTGGCAGCGCTGGCCATGGGGATGCTCAATGCTCGGAACGTCTTCGGCATGCCCGCCATGGCGTCGAGCTTCTTCAACCTCGGCTCCATCATCGGCGGTGTAGGCCTCGCCTATTGGTTCGACCCCGCCTTCGGCCCCCGTTCGCTCATCGGCCTCTCCATCGGCGTCCTCATCGGCGGCCTGCTTCAGCTCGTCGTCCAGTTCCCCTCCCTGCGCAAAGTCGGCTTCCGTTTCCGGGCCGACTTCCGCTGGAGAGATCGCGGCATCGTCCAGATCATCACCCTCATGATCCCCGCCGTCATCGCCGCCAGCGCCGTGCAGGTGAACGTGATGGTCAATAACTCCTTCGCCTCGCGGCTTGGCGACGGAGCCATCGCCGCCCTCAGCTACGCCTTTCGCCTCATGCAGCTTCCGCTAGGCATGTTCGGCGTTGCCGTCGCCACCATCACGCTCCCCGTCGTCGCGCGTCTTGCCACCGATAGCGATCTCAATCCCTTCAGCGAAACCCTCGCCAAAGGCATGCGCCTCGCCTTCCTGCTCACCGTTCCCAGCACCATCGGCCTCTGCATGCTGGCCCAGCCCATCATCTCGCTCATCTTTCAGGGCGGCCAGTTTGATCACGCCGCCGTCGTGCGTACCGCCTCCGCCCTGCAATACTACGCCCTCGGCCTCGTTGCCTATTCCGGCATCAAAGTCATCGTTCCTGCCTTCTACGCCGTGAACCGCCGGAACCTTCCGATGATCATCAGCTTTGTCTCCATCGCCACGAACTACGGCTTGAACCAGCTCTTCACCTTTCACCTGGGCTTTGGCGTCAAAGGCCTCGCCCTCTCTACCAGCCTTGTCGCCGTGGGGAACTTCCTGGCCCTTTATTTCCTCATGCGTCGCCACACCGGCCACCTCCACACCGGTGCCCTGATCGGCACGCTGCTTAAGCTCCTCATCGCCTCGCTCCCGCTGGCGGCCATCTGCTACGGGGCCAATCACTGGTTCTTCGCCGACCTGAGCGCCATGCGGTATATGCAGAAACTCATCCTCGTCTGTAGCACCATCGGGCTGGGCGTTGCCTCCTTCTTCGGCGTCGTCCTGCTCCTGAAAATCGAAGAAGTCGAGGAAGTCATGCGACTCGTCAAACGCAAGCTCGGGCGTGCGTAACCCTCAGTTTTTCGCTTTCGAGGCATGAGTGATTCCATTACCCTTCGCCCCGTGCGTTTCCTGATCCTTCTCGCCTCCCTCGCGTTTCTCACCGGCTGCGCCACCCGCAGCCTGCCGAAGTACGAGCCGCCCCTGAAGCGCGCCGCCACCCAGCGGGTGCGCACCACCGCCTACACGCATTCCGAGAAAGATCACCGCAAATGGGGCCGCAAAACCGCGCTCGGTACCCCCCTGCGTTACGACGAGCGCGGCTTCAGCAGCGCCGCCGCCGACTGGGCGCGCTGGCCCGCCGGCACCCGCTTCCGCATCGCCGAGACCGGGCGGCTCTACGAAGTCGACGACTACGGCTGGGCGCTCGCCGGGCGGAACACCATCGACCTCTACAAACCCGGCAAACGCCACATGCGCCAATGGGGCGTACGCCACGTCACCATCGAGATCCTGCGCTGGGGCGACCACCGCGCCAGCTACAAGCGGCTCCGCCCCGCCCGAAAGCACAAGCACGTGCGCCGGATGATGAAAGAGATCGAAAGCTTTTACTGATACCGTATGTTTGAACTCCTCTCCACCGACCCCGCCTCCAAAGCCCGCCGGGGCCGCCTGACCACCGCGCACGGCGTCATCGAAACGCCCATCTTCATGCCCGTCGGTACGCAAGGCACCGTCAAAGCCGTCGCCCCCGACGAGCTACGGCAGCTCAACGCCCAGATCATCCTGGGTAACACCTACCACCTCTTCGTCCGCCCCGGCATGGAAGTCATGGAGCACTTCGGCGGTCTGCACAAGTTCATGGCATGGGACGGCCCCATCCTCACCGACAGCGGCGGCTTTCAGGTCTTCTCCCTCGCCAAACTGCGGAAAATCACCGAGGAAGGCGTCCATTTCCAGAATCACCTCGACGGCAGCCCCTGCTTCATCGGCCCGGAAACCGCCATGGAAATCCAGGCCACGCTCGGCTCCGACATCGCCATGGCCTTTGACGAGTGCCCCCCGTACCCCTGCGATCACGACTACGCCGCCAACAGCCTTGAGCGTACCCTCCGCTGGGCGCAGCGCTGCCGCGACTGGTCGCTCGCCCGCGACGCCGCGGGCAAGCCGCGCGGAGCCGTCTTCGGCATCGTACAGGGAGCCACCTTCGCCGACCTGCGCCGCCACAGCGCCGAAGCGCTCGTGGAGATGGACTTCGAGGGATACGCCGTCGGCGGCGTCTCCGTCGGCGAGCCCGAGCCCGAGATGATGGCCGCCGTCGAGTCGAGCGAACCGTACCTCCCCGCCCACAAGCCCCGCTACGCCATGGGCCTCGGGACCCCGCCGCAAATGCTGGAGATGATCGCCCGGGGGATCGATATGTTCGACTGCGTGCTCCCCACCCGCATCGCCCGGAATGGTACCGCCTTCACCGCCAGCGGCACCATCAACCTCAAGAACGCCCCGTACATCTACGACAAAGGCCCCATCGAAGAAGGGTGCACCTGCCCCGCCTGCCGCACCTTCACGCGCGGCTACCTGCGGCACCTCATCAAAGCCGAAGAGATCCTCGGCCTCCGGCTGGTCTCCCTGCATAACCTCCATTTCTACCTGAACCTCATGGCGCAAGCCCGCGCCGCCATTGAGGGGGGCACGTTCGCCGAGTTCCGGAAAACCTTCGTTTCCGGCTACCGCGTATGGGAAAAGGAGTAACCTTCCCGTTACTTCATTTATTGAAAAAATAAAGAGAAGAAATGGAGTGCTTAACTCCCTTGTCTGCAATCTTTTACGTGTAACTCATAAGTGTTTATACGTAAATTTTACTAAGGGATTCCCTGAGGAAAACAGCTTTAAAGCTTTACGAATCGTTGTTTGTCGTGTCTAACCGTATCGCCCACAAACGATAACTAAATTAAGCATGAGCAGCAAATATACCGCCTTCAGGTGTCCGGAAGACTTGCTTGAGAAAGCAAAGCTTCGTGCCAAGAGAGACCGCCGTTCTCTCAGTAACTACCTCATCACCCTGATCGACAAAGACGTCGCCGGGATGGACGAGGAAGAAGCTGAGGAGAACGCCGAGTCCTCCAGCAAGGAGACTCGCTAACAAAGTCATCCCGGCGGCAGGGCTCTCTGCCGCATCCATGAACCTTGTTGCCGGTCGCCCCTTCGGTATGACGGAGGGCGACCGGCGCTTTTTGTCCCGAAAAGGGTAGAAAAGGCGAGAGGGGAAAACCGGGGGATTTCCCGGAAGGGTGCTTTTTTGCTTGCTTCGCGGCTCCTTTGACAGCCATGAAGAGCGTGCCATGAATATTCTGATCCTCGCTGCGGGGTACGCCACGCGGCTCTACCCCCTTACCTTGAACAAAGCCAAGCCGCTTCTCGAAGTGGCGGGCAAGCCGATGATCGAATGGGTGCTGGACAACCTTTCGCCGATTCAGGGGATCGAAAATGTTTACGTGGTGACGAACAACAAGTTCGCCAACGATTTTCAGGCATGGGCCGATGACTACGCCCGCACGCAGTCGGGGCTCACCTTCAAGATCATCAACGACCGCTCCATGGACGACACCGACAAGCTCGGTGCCATCGGCGACATCAACCTCGTCGTCGGGCAGGAAAACCTTGCCTCCTCCGACCTCATCGTCGTCGCCGGAGACAACCTCTTCAGCGAATCGCTCGAAGGCTTCGCCGAAGCCGTGAAAGGGAAGAAAGCCGTCCTCGCCACCTACGACGTCAAAGACCTCGAAGCGATCAAGAAATACAACGCCATCGAGACCAACGCCGACGGCATCATCACCCACTTTGAGGAGAAGCCCGCCGTCCCGAAGAGCACGAACACCGGCATCGCCCTCTACTACTTCTCGCGCGAAGTCGTCGACCTCTTCCCGAAATACATCGCCGAGGGGAACAACCCCGACCAGCCCGGCCGTTTCATCCAGTGGCTCTACACCCGCGTCCCCGTCCACACCTACCCCGTCCCCGGCATCTGGTTTGACATCGGCAGCAAGGAGACGCTCGACGAAGCCAACGGCGTCTTTGCCGCCTTCGCACGGTAAAGCCGATCTTATTTTTCTCAGAAAAGCTCCCCGGATTTCCTCCGGGGAGCTTTTTGCGTTTCCGGAAGTCTCAATAGGGGGCGGCAATCGAATTACCGGTGCCGATGAGCAGCTCCACCCCCATCGACCCGGACACGCCCCCGCTGCCCATGCCGGACCCGGAGCCGGATCAGGAGCGGGACCCCCATGCCTCCCGGCGGAGGAGGGGATGCGGGTGCCTGATCCTCGGCCTGCTCCTCCTGCTCGGAGCCGCAGGCTGGTGGTGGTTTGGCCGCAAAAGCGAAAAGCCGCAGGAGCCGCCGGTACCGGAGGTCCCCGTCGTGCCGGTCACCGTCAAGCGACAGGACATGCCCATCTACCTCGACGGACTGGGCACCGTCCAGCCCTACCAGAGCGTCACCCTGCAAGTCCGCGTGGAGGGGCAGATCACCCAAATGCACTTCAAAGAGGGCGACGACGTCAAAAAGGGCGACCTCCTCGTCGAGATCGACCCCAAAACCTACGACGCCCAGCTCGCGCAGGCAAAGGCACGCGTCGAGCAGGACGGCGCCCAGCTCGACAACGCCAAGCGCGACCTCCTCCGCTACGCCGACATGTACGAGCGCAAAGTCATCGCCCAGCAGCAGTACGACACCCAGGTCGCCCTCGTCGACCAGCTCTCCGCCGCCGTCAACGCCTCCCTCGCTGCCGTCGAGAACCAGAAAGTCCAGCTCGGCTACACCCGCATCCACGCCCCCATCAGCGGACGCATCGGCCTGCGGCTCATCGACCTCGGGAACATCGCCCGCCCCTCCGACCAGAACGGCATCATCACCATCAACCAGCTCCGCCCCATCAGCATCGTCTTCACCCTCCCCGAGCGCCACCTCTTCGCCGTCCAGCAGCAACAGGCGCGCCACCCGCTCACCGTCTACGCCCTTGACCGCGATCTCGCCGAAAAGCCCATCAGCACCGGCAGGCTCACCGTCATCGACAACCAGATCGACACCGACACCGGCACCATCCGCATGAAAGCCGAGTTTGAGAACAGCGATCTCCGCCTCTGGCCCGGACAGTTTACGAACGCCCGCCTCCTCCTTGAGACCCGCAACGACGCCATCGTCGTCCCCGCCGCCGTCGTCCAGCGCGGCCCCGAGGGGAATCACGCCTTCGTCGTCCGCGAAGACCAGACCGTCAGCGTCCGAAAGATTGACGTCGAGATGATCCAGCTCGGGCAGGCCATCATCCGCAGCGGCCTGAACCCCGGGGAGCAGGTCGTACTGGAAGGGCAATACCGGTTGCAGGAAGGCACCCGCGTCCGCGTCGTCTCCGAAACCCAGCCCGGAAAAGTAAAGTGAACCTCTCCGAGCCCTCCATCCGCCGCCCCATCGCCACCTCCCTGCTCATGATCGGCATGTTGATCATGGGCATGCTCGGCTACGCCCTGCTCCCCATCTCCGCGCTCCCCGCCGTCGATTTCCCCACCATCGAAGTCACCGCCCACTACCCCGGAGCCAGCGCCGAGGTCATGGCCTCCTCCGTCACCACCCCGCTTGAGCGCCAGTTCGGCCAGATCAGCGGCGTCCACTCCATGATCTCCTCCAGCAGCGAGGGGTACAGCTCCGTCGTCCTCCAGTTCATCGCCGACCGCGACATCGACGCCGCCGCGCAGGACGTTCAGGCCGCCATCAACGCCGCCGGAGGCGTCCTCCCCGACGACATCCCCGACCCGCCCACCTACAAAAAGGTCAACCCCGCCGACGCCCCCATCCTCACCCTCGCCATCCGCTCCGATCTCCTCCCGCTGGAGCAGGTGAATGACCTCGTCGACAACCTCCTTGCCCAGAAGCTCAGTCAGGTCAGCGGCGTCGGACTCGTCTCCCTGCAAGGCGAGCAAAAACCGGCGGTCCGCGTCCGGCTGGAGCCCGGCGTCATCAACTCCCTCGGCTTCGGCTTCGACGCCGCCCGCACCGCGTTGGAGAACAACAACCTCGACGCCCCCAAAGGCAGCTTCGACGGCCCCCGCCAGTCCTACACCATCGGCGCGAACGACCAGCTCGTCACCGCCGCCGAGTACCGCCCCCTCATCCTCGCCTACCGGAACAACGCCGCCATCCGGCTGGAGAACGTCGGCAGCAGCGTCGACTCCGTAGAGAACAGCCGCCTCGCCGCATGGGTCAACAACCGCCCCTCCGTCATCCTCGACATCCAGCGCCAGCCCGGCGCGAACATCATCGACACCACCGAGCGCATCAAAGCCCTGCTCCCCACGCTTCGGAACTCCATCCCGCCCTCCGTCGAGATCGAGACGATCGTTGACCGCACCGAGACCATCCGCGCCTCCGTCAAAGACGTGCAGTTCACCATGATGCTCACCATCGCCCTCGTCGTCATGGTCATCTTCCTCTTCCTGCGGAAATTCTGGGCCACCGTCATCCCCAGCGTCGCCCTCCCGCTCGCCATCGTCGGCACCTTCGGCGTCATGAAGCTCATCGGCTTCAGCCTGAACAACCTCTCCCTCATGGCGCTCACCATCTCCACCGGCTTCGTCGTCGACGACGCCATCGTCATGATCGAGAACATCGTGCGCCACATCGAGAAAGGCTCCCCCCCGCTCACCGCCGCGCTCGAAGGTTCGCGCGAGATTGGCTTCACCATCATCTCGCTCACCGTCTCCCTCATCGCCGTCTTCATCCCGCTGCTCTTCATGACCGGCATCGTCGGGCGGCTCTTCCACGAGTTTGCGATCACCTTAAGTATCGCCGTCGCCGCCTCCGCCGTCGTCTCGCTTACGCTTACCCCCATGATGTGCGCCCGCCTGCTCAAGCCGGAGAAAAGCGAAGAGCACGGCCGCTTCTACCGCGCCACCGAGCACGCCTTCGACGCCATGCTGCACACCTACGACATCGGCCTGCGCTGGGTCCTCGTGCATCGCCTCTTCACCCTCCTCGTCGCCGTCGTCACCCTCGTGCTCACCCTCTGGCTCTACGTCATCATCCCCAAAGGCCTCCTCCCGTTGCAGGATACAGGGCTCATCCTCGGCGTCACCGACGCCGCGCAGACCATCTCCTTCCGCGCCATGTCCGAGCGCCAGCGAACCCTCGCCGCCCGCGTCTCC
>JBEBWR010000106.1:0-10375 GCA_040392045.1 Chthoniobacter flavus
AGGTGCCGACCGGCGGCCCCAAATATTCCATTCCCGAAGTGAGGGGGCGCGCGATATCGACTGCGGCGATTTCGCACCGATCGCGGATCTGATGAAAACTGTCCCGCAAGGGAGCGAAAATCTCCGGGTGCTCGCTCTTGAGGTAATGCTTGAAACGGGCCAGTTGGCTCATGGTACACGGGAAAAAAGGCAGAGGAGAGACAGACAGTCCCAACGGTTTGATAACACCCACCTGCCGGAAGTGTCAATGTTCCCCGGGGCTGCGGAGAACGACAGGTTTGTTTTGTCGTGCCACGCCGGAGTATGCTAAGACGTGGCTCCTCCCGCCCCGGAGGGGCTCCGAGTCACTCTCCATTCACGCTTCATGATCCTCCTCTCTCTATCCTCACGATTCGTTTCGCCTGCCGCGCTGGCTGCCATCCTCGGGCTGGCGGCGCTTCCGACGGCTTCCGGAGTCGCGTTTCCCGAAGCCTATACGCTTGCCGAGGACGGCTATATGCCCGATGTCAGCAATCAGGGTAATCTCGGCACATGCTGGGCTTTTGCCACGACGACGACCCTCCAGAGCGCCCTGCTCAGGCAAGGCGTGGTGACGGGGAAAGACGACCCGAATTACCAGCTCTCCGTCTGGCACCTCGCGACAGCGAACGGCAATACGATGGAGCTTTCCCCCACCCGTTCGAGCAACGGCACCCGACAGTACGGCGGCTGGGGTGGACTCTTCGAATTCTCCATCGGCTACTGGACCCGCGGCTCCGGTGAATGGGCGATGACGCCCGAGTATGCCACGATCCCCGCCGGAGGCGGCCCGGTCCTCGTCAGCGGACACCCGAACAATGCCTACCCGCTCGCCGCGGCGAAAGACCTCGTTGACCTCACGCCCTATGTTTCCCCGGCAGCGCAATCGCTGGCTCCCATCGGAATCTCCCAGACGATATCCTACTACTGGGATCGCGAGACGGACTCGTTGGGCGACTTTCAGGGCGAGTTAAAGGACGCGCTCCTCAATTACGGCGCACTCAGCGTGATGGTGTACGTCGATGACGCGTTCCAGAAGATCGGCCGCACGGGCGACGTTTACCTTGGCACGAATCTGAAGGCGGGCGCCAATCACGCCGTCACGCTCGTGGGCTGGGACGACAACAAAACCTTCACTATCGACGGAGTGGACCATACCGGCGCATGGCTGATCCAGAATAGCTGGGATTCGAACTGGGGAGCCGAGGAACCGGTCACCGGCGGGAAGGGTTACGCATGGATCGCCTTTGATGACGTAACGAACGCCAACATCAAAAACGCGATGGCCCTTCTCCCCCGGACGAACGTCTACGATGCCACGTATACGTATTCTCCGAACAGGGTGCAGAACCAGATCTTCGCTCCCTATTGGGACGACTTGGCGGTCTATGTCACCGGGTTTGACGTCGGGGAAAACACCTTTGCCCTTCAGCGGATGGTCACGCCCTACGGCCCCAGCCGGACCACCATCGGTGCTCTCGGTCTCTGGCAACCCGATCCGGGCATGACTGTCAGCATCAGCATCTATGACGACTGGAACCCGGAGACCGGCTTTGGCGATACGCCGGTCAGCAGCTTCTCCGTAACGATGAACAGCGACGGCGATGGCGGCTATCAGGAAGTGCTTCTGCCCACGCCGCTGGAATTCATCGCCGGAGAGGATTTCTACGTTCTGCTCGATTTCGGCGATGGCTACGAAATGCCGATCGCCGTTGACGTGCGCACGCCGATGCAGTTCCCCGAAGGGCTCGACTTCAGCGGGATCTCATGGATGTCAAACGATCTGAGCGAGTGGACCGACTTGGCTACGGGGCTGGAGATGGCTGGCATTTTCTTCCTCAAAGGCGTACCGATCTTTATCGCGCTGCCGGACAACGGTCGCGTTTCAGGCCTGATGCAGACCTATGCCGGTGCTGAGGTGCCAGAGCTGATCTTTGAAGCGGGCAGCGAGCTTTACATCAATGGCTCCGTCTCCGTTACCGACGGCCTCATCATTGCCGCACCGGGCACTTCCGAGTTGCGCGCCAGCCCCGTGGGGAGCGTGACCTCGGTCGGGCAGCTCATCTTCACGGGCGGCGGACGCCTCAACATCTCCGCGCCGCTCTACAGCAAGGGCGACACGCACGTCATCAGCGGGCATCTCGACATCAACGGCTTCTTCCACTCGGCGGGGAATATCCGCGTGGTGGATACCTTCTTCATCCTCGGGCCGCGCGATGACCTCCCCGGCGCAGGGCAGGTCGTAGCGCCTTCCATTTCCATCGAAGCCTTCGGCATCGCGCTGGTTGAGAAAGGCGGCAGCCTGACACTGCTCGGCCCGACCGACACCATCTCCGATGGCTACATCGGCACGCTCGCGAACCGCGGCTTCATCAATGGCAGCGGCGTAATCAACGGCTCGCTGCTCAACGGAGGCACCATCTCCCCCGGCTTCTCGCCCGGAGAGATTGTCATCTCCGGCGACTATGACCAGACCGTGAGCGGCGCTTACATCTGGGAATCTGCCGGAGAGGACGCCTACGACCGTCTCGTGGTCGGCGGGACCGCCTCGCTCAACGGAACCCTCGCCATCTCCGGGACGGACGGCTACATCCTCCGCTTCGGCGACAAGTACGAGGGGATCGTGGAGGCGAACCGGATCGACGGCAGCTTCTCCAAAATCGTGACTCCCGACGGCATCCGCGTGCGTCTGCTGGAGAAGAGCGACTCGCTCGGCCTGCTCATCGCGCCGGAGAGCTATACGCAGCTCGCCACTACGCCGAACGAGCGCCGGGTCGCCCGGGCGCTCGACCAGTTCATCCCCGAGGAGGATGGCGACCGCTTCAAAGTCAGCTTCGCTCTCGACGAACTGCGGGCAGAGGAGTACGGCCAGGCGTTTCAGGCGATCATGCCGTCGTTCTATCAGGGCGTGGCGAGCATGGGCGTGAATCTGGCGATCAACCAGACGCAGCATCTCTCCAACCGCCTCGACGCGCTCCGCTTCGGCGCGCCCTCGGGCTATACCACGCAGGGCGTCCAGCCGGTACTCGTCGCCGACGGGAAGGAAACCGCAAGCGGCAAGGAATCGATCCTGATCGCCACGCCGGAGAACCGCTGGGGCGTCTGGACGCAGGCGACCGGCATCTTCGGCAAGAGCTACTCGGTCACCGACGTGCCGAACTACCACTACAACAGCGGCGGCTTCCTCGTCGGCGCGGACTACCGCTGGAGCGGCAGCTTCACGACCGGCCTCTTCGCCGGGTATCAGGGCGCGGAAGCCCGCTACGGCGACGCAGGCAAAGCCCGCTCGGACTCCGCGAACTTCGGCCTCTACGCCGCATGGGGCGGAGAGAGCGGCTTCCACGCGAGCGGATTGGTCATGGGCGGCCAGAGCCGCTTTGATGTCAGCCGCCGCATTCAATTCGGCTCCATTGACCGTACGGCAGACAGCCGCTTTGACGCCTGGACAGGGACGGCGATGCTGGAGACCGGCTACGCCTTCCAGCTCGGAGCCTTCCGTCTTGGCCCGATTGTCAGCGCGCAGTACACCAAGCTCTCCGCTGACGACTTCACGGAGCGGAACGCGCGCAGCCTCAACCTGAAGGTCGCCGATCTTGATAACGAGAGCTTCCAGACGAACCTCGGAGCGCGGATCGCCGCCCCGGTGGCCCTCTCTCCGGAGGTCACGCTTGTACCCGAGTTGCGCGTCCTCTGGAATCACGAGTACCTTCAGGACAACGCCTCCTACCTCGCGAACCTCGACGGCGGCAGGGGCCGCAGCTTCCGCTACGATCAGACCGCTCCCTCGCGGGACTCCGTCACGCTCGGTACGGGAGCCTCCGCCCGCCTCGGCGAGGCGTGGAACGCGACGCTGTTTTACCACGTAAACTGCGCCAGCAGCCAGTCGGTAACACACTCGGTCTCCGCCAGTGTTGGTTACGCGTTTTAGGGCCTGTTGAAGGTAACCGCTCAAATCGGCGTAAGAGGCAAGCCCATCCTGTTCATCCTGTAAATCCTGTCCCTGTTTCCCCGGACTCGTCCTGCACTCCCCGCGGTAGTGCTGCCGCTCCCAGCATCAGCAGCGCTACAAGCAGGGTCTGCGGCCAGAGGGGCCAGCCGGCCTGTTGGGCGGCGTTGCGAAAGAACGTGAGTACCAACGCGGTCAACACGGTGAGCGCGACCTTTCCCGTCCCGCTCATGGCCAGGCGCCCGACCAGCGCGGCAGTGATCAACTCCAGAAGGAGCGTGGAGGAGACCGGTGGGGCGGCCCGGAGCTGCCCGGCCTGCATCGCTCCCATTAAGGCCAGCAGCCACCCGGAGAGGAGCATCGCCAGCATGCGCCGCCGGTGGACCGGGACGCCGCAGAGCCGCGCGGCCTTTTCATTCGAGCCGATGGCCAGCCAATGGACTCCGAGCGCCGTGGTGCGCATGAGCCCCACGGCGAAAAGCGCCAGCAGCAGCGCGATCCAGAAGACCGGCGCGACCAGCAGAAAGGCGGGGGTGGGGTAGGGCGCGGGAAGGTGCCCGAGCCACGTCTCCGGCAGCGCGCCGTCGGGTCGCCACGCCTCTGCCAGAGCGGCGGCAACGCCTCCCGTGGCGAGCGTGATCAGCATGAAGGGACAGCGGGGCACGATACGCAGCACGCCGTGGATCACCCCCGCTGCCGTTCCCACTCCGAGCGCGGCCAGTAAAGCCATCGTGGCGCTCTCCCCATGCGCCAGCCGGAGCGCGGCGGCGCTTCCCGCGAGCGCGATAATGGCCGCCGCGCTGAGATCGATACCGGCGGTGGTCACCATCAGCAGCATCGCCAGCGCGCCGAGCGTGAGCCATCCGCCCTGCGCGGCAAGGAAGCGGAGGTTGTCCGCCGACCAGAAGAAGCCGGATTCGCCCCGCAGGAAGGGAGGCACGAGCACGACGGCGAGGAGCGCGGCGAGAAAAAGGAGCGGAAGCAGCAGCCGACGGTTCATGATGCGGGAGAAAGGGGTGGATGATGAATGGCGCGCTCCAGCTCGGGCAGCGTCCACCCGGCGGCGGGGCGCATGTCGGTGAGGCGGCCCCGGCAGAAGGCGGCGACGGTATCGCAGAAGCCGAGCAGTTCCTGCGGCGACGGGCCGGAGAGGAGTACCGCACGGCCCTCGGCGGCCATCTCGCCAATCCATGCGGTGATCCGCGCGCGCGTATCGGCGTCGAGTCGGGCGGCGGGATCGTCGAGCAGCAGGAGGCGGGCGCGGCTTTGAAAAACGCGGGCGAGGGCGAGCTTGCGCCGGTTGGCCCGCGAGAGTTCGTGCACGGGCTGCTCCGGGCGGCCGGGACGGATGGCGAGCTTTTCCATCCAGTCGCGGGTGAGCAGCAGCGAGGTCTCGCGGGGGTAGAATCCCCAGCGGCCCAGCGGACGATTGGCCGGAGGGCGACGCCGCTGGCCCATGCGGGTGAGCAGCAGGTTCTCGATCACGCTGCGATCGGGGAAAAGCGCGTCGTCCAGCGGATGCTTTCCCGAGATCATCTCCATGCCGAGACGTTGACGGCGGGCGGCGGGGAGGCGCGTGATGGTGCGCCCATCGAGATGCATCGCTCCGGTGATCAACGGTGCGTGTCCGGCGATGACCCGGAGGAGCGCTCCGCGCCCCGAGCAGGGAAGCCCGGCCAGCCCGAGAATCTCGCCTTCGCGAAGCGTCAGGCTGATCGGGGCATGGTGATCCGCGCTCATGACATGGTGCAGCGCGAGGAGCACACTGCCGAGCCGGGGGCGTAGCCGGCGGGGCGCGGGGGCGCCGTCAGAACGATGAGGCTCCAGTGAAAACCGGGGTGGGAGCGCGACCATCGGCGGCTCCAGCACGCCCTCGCGCAGGAGGGAGATTTCGCCCCCGAGCGTACGCGCCCGGTCGGGCGAGCGGGTGAGCAGCAGGATGGAGGCTCCGGCGGCGGCGAGATCGCGCAGGCGCGTGAGGAGCGAGGCGTAGTCGTAGTCCGGGAGGGCGTCCGGTTCGTCGAGGACGACAAGACGGGGCGCGCCGGTCAGCCCCCTCGCCAACGCGACGCGGCGGCGCTGATGGACGGGGAGCCGCCCCAGCGGCAGGTCGAGCGGGATGTCGTCGCTGCGGAGCGCCACGAGTGCACGGCGTGCGGCTTCGCGACGGGCGGCGCGGTGGAGCAGCCCAAGGCGGGTCGGCTCAAAGCCGAGGAGGAGCGTCTCCTCCACGGTCAACTCCGGAGCGAGCGGCGGATGATGCAGGAGCACGGAGACGCCCGCCGCGCGCGCTTTGCGGAGACTGCGCGGCGCGTAGCGGTGGCCATCCATACGGAACTCGCCGGCATCGGGCCGATTGAGCCCGCCGAGAAGCGCAGCGAGGCTGCTTTTCCCCGCTCCACCGGGGCCGAGGATGGCGTGAAGCGTCCCGGCGCGCAGCGCGAGCGTGACGCGGCGAAGGGCGTGGTCCAGCCCGAACTGCTTGGAAATGGATCGGATCTCTAGTCGCATCGCGCTCGCTGCCTCCGGCCTCCCGGTTTCGGCGCGACAGAGCCCTATGGCCTTACCGGGCTTGCCGGTTCTTGACAAAGACGCCCCGCCCGGTCGAGATAGAGCGGTTTTACCCCACTACCCGCCTTTCTATGTCCCGCACGCCCCGTATCCTCTCCGGCATCAAACCCACCGGCCGCCCCCATCTGGGAAACTACTTCGGCATGATGCGCCCCTCCATCGAATGGCAGGAGAAGGGCGAGGCCTACTACTTCATCGCGGATTACCACGCGCTGACAACCGTACACAACGCCGCGAAGCTGCGGGAGGACAGCCGGGGGATCGCGCTCGACTTTCTTGCCTGCGGGCTTGACCCGGCGAAGGCGACGTTTTTCCGCCAATCCGATGTACCCGAAGTAACGGAGCTGACCTGGCTCCTCTCCGTGCTCACGCCGATGGGCCTGCTGGAACGCTGCCATGCGTACAAGGATGCGCTGGCCAACAACTTTTCCCCCACGCACGGACTCTTCGCCTACCCGGTGCTGATGGCGGCGGACATCCTCATTTACGACGCCGACATCGTTCCCGTGGGGAAAGACCAGAAGCAGCACGTGGAGGTGACCCGGGATCTCGCCATCAAGATGAACGAGACCTTTGGCAAAGATCTTTTGCGTCTCCCGGAGCCAAGCATCCTGCCGGAACTGGCGACCATCCCGGGGCTGGACGGACGGAAGATGAGCAAGAGCTACGGGAACACCATTGAGCTTTTCCTTGAGGAGAAGCCGCTGAAGAAAAAGATCATGAGCATCCAGACGGACTCCACGCCGGTGGAAGCGCCGAAGGACCCGGAAGGCTCGTCGATCCTCGGGCTTTACCGCCTTGTGGCGGATGCCGACGCCGTACGGCAGATGGAGGCGGACTTCCGCGCCGGAGGCGTGGGGTATGGCGATTTCAAGAAGCGGCTCTTTGAGGCGATCTGGGCGTACTTCGCACCGGCGCGCGAACGGCGGGCGGAGCTGGAGCGCGACTCCGCCTATGTCGACACCGTGCTGCGGGAAGGCGGCGAGCGTGCCCGCGCCGTGGCCCGGAAGACCCTCAACCGGGTGCGAAACGCCATGGGGCTGTAAATTTTCGCCTCAAAAAAATGTACTTTCGGGCAATCTTCTCATTGCGCCGCCCCGGAAGCGACGTAGAGTAGACGGCTCACCGGGAGTGGGACTCGTACGACGACCACGGGCCCGGATTCGGAGGTAAAAGAAGTTATGATAGACCATTCTGGAGAACGCCCCATCAATGAGCCGCTGGCTTCGGAGAAAATCGCTGTGGACCGGAAAATCTTCTTCCTTGATCTCAAGGAGAACAGCCGTGGCCGCTTCCTCAAAATCACCGAGGACGTGAATGGCCGTCGCGACACGATCATGCTGCCTGTCGCTGCGTTCCGCGATTTCGCCGATGCCCTCGACCGGTTGATCGAGATCGAGCGCGATCTGTAAATCCCGCCAAACGGCAATGTCCGTTAGAGAAAGGCTCCTTTTCACTCGGAGAGGAGCCCATTGCCGCTTTTTCTCCTGAGCCTTTTTCCCTCCGGATAGGCAAAGATTGCCCGGCAGATTTTTCCGCATTCGGGAAAAATCAAGTCCATTTCTGTCATCTGCACCGTAAGCCAGTGTGGAGGAAAACTATGACAGGAAAGACCCGTAATATCACATGGATGGCAGCCTTGCTGCTCATCGGTACAGCAGGAGGAACCATGGCCGGTCCCGGCATCGGGCCGTGGGGGCCCTGGAACAGCGGCGGCGGCTTTGGCGGCTTTGGCCCCTACCAGCCCTATGTGGCGCGCGGCTGCAACGTGCAACAGGGGCTCGGCACCAGCTACTGGGTAAGCCGACGGCCCGCCCGGATGGTCACGACCGTGATCCGGCGCGCCGAACCGGTTGCCGAGCAGACCACGACCATCCGCCGCACGGAGCTGATCGTTCCCGCCCGGACGAACCGCCTCTGGACGAAGGAAGTCCGCTGCCTCCGCCCGACCCGGGCGATCACCACGACGGAAACCGAGCTGCTTCCGAGCCAACAGCTGGAGCTGGTGGGCGAGCGGATCTCGACCATTCCCGCGCGCCGCGTGATCCTGAACGCCCCGAGCTGCGGCGTGGATCATATCTATCGTTAACTCAAACCTCGCAATTCCTACCGGCCGATCAGAGACGCAGGGGACTCTGGTCGGCCGGTTTTGTACCCGCAAGCGCCTTTTCCGGGGCCGACGGGAGGAAACTGCTTGCGCTTTGTGCATTCCACGTTTAATGAGCGCTGGTGTACAGGCAGAGGGAGAGACGAAAGGGTTTCCCCAAGCGACGACTTACCTCCTCCTTCTGCGGCGCTGACGATTTACTCTACCAAATATGAAATCACTCCTTACGGCCACGCTCACCCTCGCGATCGCAAGCTCCCCCCTCTTCGCCCAGACGAAAAATGAGAAGAAGGAAGAGAAGAAGGAAGCCGCTCCGGCTGCCGCCGCTGCTTCCAGCGACCTCTTCAAGGGCAAGTACGACAAAGCCAGCTACGCGATCGGGATGGACATGGCCAACAGCGCCCGCCGCATCGCCACGGAGACGGGGATCGCCCTCAACTTTGACCTGATCGTCAAGGGCCTCGGCGACACGCTCAACGACAAGTCCGCCCTCTCCGAAGAGCAGGTGGCCGAAGCGCTGACGACGCTCCAGAAAGAGCTTCAGGAGAAGCAGGTCAGCGAACTGAAGGCGCTGGCGGAGAAGAACGCCGCCGCTTCCGACAAGTTCCTTGAGGAGAACAAGAAGAAGGAAGGCGTGAAGACCACCGAAAGCGGTCTTCAGTACAAGGTGATCACCGAAGGCAAGGGCGCGAAGCCGACCAAGGAAGACACCGTGGCCGTGAAGTACAAGGGCACGCTCATCGACGGCACCGAGTTTGACAACTCCGAGCGCCACGGCGGCCCGGTCACCTTCGGCGTCGGCGAGATCATCCCCGGCTGGACCGAAGCGCTCCAGCTGATGCCGGTCGGCTCCAAGTGGCAGCTCGTCATCCCCTCCAGCCTCGCCTACGGCGAAATGGCCCCTCCGCAGATCGGCCCGAATCAGGCGCTGATCTTCGAAGTCGAGCTGGTGGAGATCAAGAAGGATGACAAAAAGGACGAGAAGAAAGACGAGCAGCCTGCGGAGAAGAAGTAACTTTTCCCGCTTCCATTGAATTTTTGCCAAAACCGGAGCAGTTTAGTCTGCTCCGGTTTTCCTTTTGAAGCCGGGGAAAGGAAAGAGTAAATTGCACGGATACCTTTATGTTTGAGATCAATCCCCGGGAAAAAATCGTGGAGCGGGCGCTGCTGGTCGGCGCGTACTCCAATCAGGCCGATAGCGCCGATGCCGGGAGTCTGCTGGAAGAGCTGGAAGAGCTGGTCGACACCCTCGGCATCCCCGTGATCGAGCGGCGGCTGGTTTATCACCGCGAGAACCACGCGCGCTACCTCATGGGCAGTGGCAAAGCGCAGGAGATCGCCGATCTCGTCGCGGATATGGAGCTTGATGTCGTGATTTTCGACAACGAGTTGACCCCCGCCCAGCAGCGGAACTGGGAAAAGCTCGTCGGCGTCACCGTGATCGACCGTCAGGAGGTGATCCTCGATATTTTCGCTTCCCGCGCCCGGACCCGGGAGGCGCGGCTACAGGTCGACGTGGCCAAAATGCAATACTCGCTCCCCCGGCTGACCCGTGCGTGGAGTCACCTCGGGCAGCAGGGCGGCGGCATCGGCTCGAAGGGCGAAGGCGAAAGCCAGCTGGAACAGGACAAACGCCAGATCCGCGCCCATATCGACCGGCTCAAACGCGAGCTGGAGGAGGTCCGCCGCTCCCGCGCCACCCAGCGCAAAGACCGCAAGCGCACCCCCGTACC
>JBEBWR010000107.1:0-10349 GCA_040392045.1 Chthoniobacter flavus
TCCAGAAACTCCAGGCGGCTCCTGTCGCGCCGCACATGCAGCGGCCTCGGGTGCCCGGCGTTGGCGTAGCGCATCTCTCCCTGCGCGATGTCGACCACGAGGTAGAACGCCGACGCGAACATCGGCGTGCGCGCCCGACGCAGGATCGAGAGGAGCGCCCGATTGATCTCGTGCATGAAAAAGCCCGGATCATTCGCCGCAGGCAGCATCTCCTCCACCAGCGCCCGCTGAATGGCCGTCACCAGCGCCGCCCGCACGCCATGCCCCATCACGTCGCAGATGAATACCCCCGCGCGCGAGTCGGAAAGCGGCAGGATATGGAAGAAGTCCCCTCCCACCGAAGTCGTCGGAATATAGCGACTGTAGAACCGCAACGCGCTCTCCGCAGGCGACGACTGCCGGGGAAACGTCGGATACTGCTGCGGCATGAAGGACTGCTGGATCTCCCGCGCCATGTGCAGGTCGTCCTCCAGCTCCCGGTTTCGCGCCCGGATCTCGGAATGATAGCGCGCAAGCTGCTCGTCGGCCTCCTTGCGATGAGTAATATCGCGGATGATTCCGACAAGCCCGATGATCTTTCCCGTCAAATCACGTAGCGGAACTTTGGTCACCGCCACCCATAGCTGACGATCTCCTCCCTGCTGTCCCCAGAAGTCGCGCCGCAAGCGCCGCTGCTCCCGATTGACGACCGGCTGCCCCTTCTCCATCACGCGCTGATCGTCTTCATAATACTCGCGAGCAACCGCTTCCGGGTAGAAATCAAATACCGTGCGCCCGACCACCTCCTCCGGCGAACGCGAACCGAGCATCCGCGCATGGACGAGATTATCGAGCAGGTAACGCCCATCAACACCGATGACGTAGATTCCATCGAGCAGGTTATCGATGACGCTGCGAAGGAGTCCCCGTTCATCCGCCAGCGCCTTTTCGGCTTCCATCCGCTTGATCGCGTAGTGGATCGCGCGGGTCAGCGCATGCTCGTCGACATGCCCTTTGACCAGATAGTCCTGCGCTCCTTCGCGGACAGTCTGGAGCGCCAGGCGCTCGTCTACCAGCCCGCTCAGGACAATCAGCGGAACTTGAGGAAAACGCTCGATCACCGTATGGAATGTCGCGATCCCCCGGCTGTCGGGGAGAGAGAGGTCGAGCAGGACGAGGTGGTACCCGCCCTCGGCCAACCGCTCCAGCGCATGGGCGAGACGCGCGACGGTGTCGAGCAGAAATCGCCCCTCCACCTCCGAGAGCAACTCGGCGATCAGTCGGGCGTCGCCGGGATTATCCTCTACGAGAAGAATCCTCAGGGCATCAGGGGATGGTTCCGCATCAGGCATCATTTTGAGACGTTCCCTTCAAAGTCGGTTCCGGCGGCCTTCCCGGACGCTTCCGCCACGATAGGCAAGGTAAAATAGAAGGTCGCCCCCTCCCCGGGCCGGGATTTCACCCAGATCCTGCCTCCATGTCGCTCCACAATCTTTTTGCAGATCGCCAGCCCGATCCCGGAACCCTCCGCCTCGGCTTCCCCTACATGCAGGCGCTGGAAGATGTCGAAGACCCGATCGGCGGCTTCCTCGCTGAAACCCAGCCCGTTATCGCTCACCGAGAAGCGCCATATCCCATCTTCCCGCGCGGCTTTGATTTCCACCTTCAGCGGCTCGGGTCCGGCGAATTTCACGGCATTGCTGATCAGGTTCTGAAACAGCTGTACGAGCTGCATCCGATCTCCCATCACCGTCGGCAGCGGCTCTACCACAACTTCTGCGTGCTTCTCCTCGCGAGAGTAGCGGAGATTCTCCAGCGCCGCGTCCGCCACATCGTCCATTGCCACCTTCTGGAAAGGCCGTGTCCGCTTGCTCACGCGTGAATAGCGCAGCAGGTCGTCGATGAATTGCTGCATCCGACGCGCTCCATCGGCGGCGTAGCGGATAAACTCGCGCGCGTCTTCGTCCATCCGGTCGCTGTATCGCTTCTCCAGCAGCTCCGTGTAGCTGGCAACCATCCGGAGCGGCTCCTGAAGGTCATGGGAAACGACATAGGCGAACTGCTCCAGTTCGGCATTCGAGCGGCGTAGCTCTTCGGCGACTTTCTCCAGCTCCTCATGTGCCTCGGTGCGCTCGGTGACGTCTGTCCGTAGCGACACCGTCCCGCCGTCGCGCATCCGGTGATCTGACGTGAGGAACCACCGCCCGTTGATCTTCGCCAGAATCGGCGCGCCCTTCGCCTCATTGAAGTAGGCCAGCCTGGTGGCGATCCAGCGCTTCATATCGTCCACCCCCTCGATCTTTCCGCCTTTCCGGAGAAAGGCGCGCAGGATTTCTTCAAAGGTGACGCCGGGGACGATCACTTCACGACAGTTGCCGAAGATCCGCCGGAAGGGCTCGTTGCATGCCCGTAGCTTTCCCTCGGCGTCAAACAGGACGAATCCCGCGTCGAGGGTCTCCACGGCATCCGTGAGCCGCTCCCGCGCCCGCGTCAGCTCAGCGGTACGCTGCTCCACCCGCTCCTCCAGCTCGTCATGCGCCGCTTGTAGCTCGGCCTGCACTGCTTCCAGCTCGGTCACCCGCTGCTCCGCCGCATCGGCCATGTGATTGAGCGCGGTACCGATCTCGTAAAATTCCCCTGCCCCCCGCCCCAGCCGACTGCGGGAGGTCGAGTTTCCTTCGGCCACGGCTCTCGCCACGGCGACCAGATGCCGCGCAGGGCGTACCATGAAAAGACTGCCCAACAGCCACGCGCCGGTCAACGCGCTCCCGGCGATCAGCGCCACCCAGACCAGTTGCCGCCGGAGCGCCTGAAGGTACGGGGCAAAAGCCCCCTCCCGGTTTAACCCCACGCAGACATAGACGGGACTATTCCCGCTGATCCGCAGGGGGACAACGCCGTAGACCCGATCCTGCCCGGCATCTCTCACGGAGATCCACCCGCCTTTCTCTCCCGCGGTCAACACCGCCTCCATGACCCCGGGATTCTCCACCTGCCGCCCCACCCAGCGCTCGGGGTCCGGAAAATGGCTGAGAATCCGCGCCTCGCGGTCCACGGTGGCCATGACGGAATCGGGGGGCAGCGCCAGGTTCACATCATACGCCTCGCCCCACTCCAGATTGATCGCGACGAAGACCGCCCCGCCAAAGGCACCGTCATCCAGCGTGATCGGATAAGCCAGCACCAGCGAAGGCACGGAGGAGAACCGCCGCGCCACCCGCGCATCGAGCACCCGCCATTCCCGCGTCTTCCGTACCTGCTGAAAGAACGGCTCGTCTCCGAATCCTGCGGGACCGTTCACCTCTCCTGCCGCCGCGTAAACCGCCCCGTGGCGGTCCATCGCGCCGATGTTCGCATAAAGCGGATTCGTCTGCTGAAGCTTGCGCAGAAAGGCGAGGCAGACCTCCCGCTCCTTGCCGGTGCGGATGCAGTCAACCTCCGTCAATGTCATCAGCAGTTGTCGCGCAGATTCCAGAATGGTCCGCTGGTGCCCAGCCGCGAGCCTTGCCAGGCGTAGCGCCTCACCGCCGACCCGCACCTCCACCCGCGTGCGCGCCATCCGGGTACGATGGCACTCCAGCAAAGCGAGTGGCAGAATTGCCAGCCCGATCAGCAGCATCAGCTTTGCCCTCAGACTCCACGCCTTCATGCGCAGAAGGGAACGCAGCCGCGTGGGCGAAAGGTTGTCGGCGCTTTCCCTCCCCGTGTGGAACTATTCCGAACGAAAACGCCCCGGAGTCATGCCCGTCTGCTTGCGAAACCAGCGGGCGAAATAGTTCTGGTCGGAAAATCCGAGCTTCTCCCCCGCTTCCTGAATCGTTCCGCTGGAGCGGAGGAGTTGTTTCGCGCGTCGAAGCAGCCCGGCGTCGCGGTACTCGCGGAGCGTCATCCCGGTCGCCTCTTTGAAAATCCGGTTGAGGTAATCGGTCTGGTAGCCCATACGCGCCGCAAGCGAAGCGACGGTGGGAATCCCTTCCCCGCGCTCCTTCAGGAGGCGATCATAGCGACGGACAAAGGCGGGGAGGTCGCGGCGCCGCTCGGGGAGAATCTCCAGCCGCTGGAAAAAGATGTCGATCATCCGCAGCGCCGCCGACGCCACCAGCATCCGACACGACGCCGCCCCCGGCTCGGGCATCCGGGTGAGCAGGGAGAGTTCCTGCCGCACCGCCCCTGCCTCTCCCTGATTCAGGCGTGCCAGCAACACGCCGCGCTTCACGGCTCCGCGCCAGTCGAGATCAATCACGAGGCAGAGCGGTCGCCGACCGGTGGTCTCCTGAAAAGCATGCGAGCAGCGCGGCGGCAGCAGGATCAGCGCTCCCGGCGTGATGGCGTAATCCACGCCGCCCGCCCGCATCGTCCCGCCGCCCTGAAGGTAGCAGAGCACCTGCGAAAAGCCGTGATGATGCTCGGCAAGATAGTCAACTTCCGGCAGATGGCGATTGAGCCGGAGCCGCCGGATGTGCACGCCCGGGAGGCGCGCCCCGATCTCCTGAAGCAGCAGCGGACGGTAATTCTTCACGCTCGTGATGATTCCCCCGGAAGGGACAAAAATAAAGTCGTTTTTGTGCTAAAAACGCACCGTTGTGTGTTAACGCCGCCGCATGGTCACGCGGTATCGTATTCTCCATGTCAGCCCCTCCCGTCATTCTCGTTACCGGCGCCAGCCGCGGCCTCGGGCGAGGCGTCGCCGAAACCCTTGCCGCTGCCGGATACAGCGTCGCCATTCACTATGCCAGCAACGAAACCGCCGCGCGCGAAACCCTTGCCGCCTGCGAGCGCCTCGCTACCGCGCCCGGGCAGCAGTTCGCCATCGTCGGAGGGAATATCGGCGTGGCGGCGGACCGGGAGCGTCTCTTTACCGAGACGCTCGGTGCCTTTGGTCACCTCGATGCACTGATCAACAATGCCGGGGTCGCCCCGCGCATCCGCGCCGACCTTACGGACGCCAGCGAGGAGATTTTCGACGAAGTCATCGCGATCAACCTCAAGGGCCCCTACTTCCTCTCACAGCTCGCCGCCCGCTACTGGCTGGAGCATCCCGGGGCCGCACGACTGGAGACCGGGTACAAGCTGATCTTTGTCGGATCGCTCTCGGCGAATACCGCGTCGATCAATCGCGGAGAGTACTGCATCTCCAAGGCGGGGCTCGCAATGGCCAGTCAGCTCTGGGCCGCACGGCTCGCGGGGGAGGGTATCCAAGTCGTCGAACTTCGCCCGGGAATCATGGCGACCGATATGACCGCCGGGGTGAAGGAGAAGTACGACCGGCTACTCGCCGAGGGCATTGTCCCGCAGAAGCGCTGGGGAACCCCGGACGACCTCGGCCGCGCCGTTCGCGCCATTCTCTCCGGCGCGTTTCCTTTCACCACCGGAGACGCCATCAACATCGACGGCGGCTTTCATCTTCGCAGACTATGATCTCTATCAACCAAACCCTCCAGGTAGCGGACCTCGCTCCGAAAATCCGTCGGCTCTGGGAAGCCTCCGCGCCGAAGATCCTCTCCATTGATGCCGCCGAGACGCCCGGCGCGGCCACTCCGGTCTTTACCGTACAGGGGAGGTACACCGCGCAGGGGTGGACCGAGTGGACACAGGGCTTTGTCTACGGCTCCGCGATTCTTCAGTATGACGCCACGGGAGACGACGCCTTTCTCCGCATCGGTCGCGAGCGGACACGTACCCGCATGGCGCATCATATCACGCATATCGGCGTGCACGATCATGGGTTCAACAACGTCTCCACCTACGGCAATCTGCTCCGCCTGATGGTGGAAGGTCCGCTGGAGTACAACGCCCGCGAAAAGGATTTCTACGAACTGGCGCTGAAGTGCACTGGCGCGGTACAAGCCGCACGATGGACCGATACCGCCAATGGCTCGGGCTTTATCCACTCCTTCAACGGCCCGCACTCGCTCTTCGCCGATACGATGCGCACGCTCCGTTCGCTGGCCATTTCGCATAGCCTCGGGCACATCCTGATGGGCGAGCGCGATCGGAAAATCTCGCTGCTCGACCGCCTGCTGCAACATGCGCGCACCAACGCCGACTACGCGGTCTACTACGGCGAAGGCCGCGACGCCTACGACGAGCGGGGCCGCACGGCGCATGAAAGCATCTTCAACCTTAAGGACGGCAATTTCCGCTGCCCGAACAGCCAGCAGGGCTACTCACCCTTTACCACGTGGACGCGCGGGCAGGCATGGTGCATCACCGGCTACCCCGAGCTGCTGGAGTGGATCGCCACGCTCGCGGATGAAGAACTGGAGCCGTTCGGCGGTAGAGCGGCGATTGAGGAGATGCTTCTCAAGCCCGCGCTGGCGACCTGCGATCACTACCTCTCCGAGACGCCCATTGACGGCATCCCCTACTGGGACACCGGCGCGCCGCAGCTTCACCGCATCGGCGACTACAAGAACCTCCCCGCACAGGTCTGCAATGACTTCGAGCCGGTTGACAGCTCCGCCGCCGCCATCGCCGCGCAGGGCTTCCTCCGCCTTGGTCGCTACCTTGAGCAGCGCGGCGATGCACGCGGCAAGACTTATTGGCAGACCGGGCTGACCATCGCGAATACGCTCTTCGACGAGCCGTACCTCTCCAGTGATCCCGAGCATCAAGGCCTGATTCTTCACTCTATCTACCACCGGCCGAACGGCTGGGACTACATCCCGCCCGGTCGGAAGATTCCGATGGGCGAGTCGAGCATGTGGGGCGACTACCATGCCCGCGAGCTCGCCCTTTATCTCCAGCGGATCATTGAAGATCGCCCTTACTACACCTTCTTCGGAGGCCTCTCATGATTATCACCGACCTAGCGCAAATCGAAGGCCGCCGCTATCCCGCGCGGCGACGCACCCAGAACCTCGCCGGAGGAGCCGCCCCCATTCAGGCGACCAACTTCAGCATGGGCCACGTTACCCTTGACCCGAACGGCGGTCAGGTTCCGTGGCACAATCAGGAGCAGGAGGAGGTCTACTTCATCGTCGAGGGCACTGCCGAAATGTGCCTTGGCGAAGAGCGGCAGACGCTCACCACCGGACAGATGGTCTACATCCCCTCCGGCGTCTATCATCAGCTCACCAATATCGGCGCTACGCCGCTCCGGATGATCTACTGCTACGGACCCGCCGGAGACGTCGCCCACTGGCGACAGGAGCTGGACGGCACCCTGCCGAAGGCCGGCATTGACGTCCCTCCGCTCCCTGAAGGAGCTCACCCGCAGTGCACCGATAAACCGTAAAATTTATTCCATGAAAATTCACCGCATCGGCATCATCATGAACGGCGTCACCGGACGCATGGGGACAAACCAGCATCTCCTGCGCTCCATCGACGCGATTATTAAACAAGGGGGCGTCAAAATCAGCCCCACGGAGGTCATCATGCCCGACGCCGTTCTCGTCGGGCGCAATGAAGTGAAGCTGCGCGAACTGGCCGACCGCAGCTCCGTGAAGAAATGGACCACGGACCTCGACAGTGTTCTCAACGATCCCGCCTACTCCATTTACTTCGATGCCCAGAGCACGCTGCGTCGCTTCGATGCGGTAAAAAAAGCCGCCGCCGCAGGGAAACACGTCTACTGCGAGAAGCCCACGGCGATCACTACCGAAGATGCCTATGCGCTCTACTGCATCTGCAAGGAAGCAGGGGTAAAGAACGGCGTGGTACAGGACAAGCTCTGGCTGCCGGGGCTGGTAAAATTCATGCGACTGAAGGAGAATGGCTTCTTCGGCGAAATCCTCAGCGTACGCGGCGAGTTCGGCTACTGGGTTTTCGAGGGCCACACCGTCCCGCCCCAGCGCCCGAGCTGGAACTACCGGAAGGAAGACGGCGGCGGCATGATCATCGATATGCTCTGCCATTGGCGCTATGTCATCGACAACCTCTTCGGCAGCGTCAAGAGCGTCTCCTGCCTTGCGGCGACGCATATCCCCGAGCGCATCGACGAGGAAGGCAAGCCGTATGCCTGCACTGCCGACGACTCCGCCTACGCGACCTTTGCGCTGGAGAACGGCGTGGTCGCGCACTTCAACTCCTCGTGGAACGTCCGTGTCCGCCGCGACGATCTCCTTACCATGCAGGTCGATGGGACCAAGGGCAGCGCCATCATCGGCCTGCGCGACGTCTGGACGCAGCACTACGGCAATACCCCGCGCCCGGTCTGGAACCCCGACATTCCCCAGCCCATCGACTTCTACGCCGGATGGTCCAAGGTCCCCGAGCAGGAGACCTACGATAACGCATTCAAGATCCAGTGGGAGCTGTTTCTGCGCCATGTCGTCCTCGACGAACCCTTCCGCTGGACGCTGCTGGAAGGCGCGAAAGGCGTACAGCTCGCTGAAGTCGGCCTCCAGAGCAGCGCCGAACGCCGCTGGCTCGATCTGCCCGAGCTGAAAGACTAGCGAAACATTAACGATGTTTGATCCCGATCTTCAACGTACCTTACGCGAGGGCGGCATCGTCGCCGTGGTCATTCTCGACCGCCTCCACGATGCCGTTCCTCTGGCGCGCGCGCTTCTCGGCGGGGGCGTACGGGCTCTGGAACTGACGCTGCGCACTTCCGCCGCCGTGGAAGCGATCCGCGAAATTCGCCATGCGGTACCGGAGATGATCGTTGGCGCGGGGACCGTGTTGACGCCGCAGCAGGTCCGGGAGGTTCACGACGCAGGGGCCGCCTTTGCCGTAGCGCCAGGAACCAACCCCGACGTGATCGGAGCCGCCAACGCGCTGGGGCTTTCTTTCGCGCCGGGCGTCATGACCCCGAGCGATATTGAGATCGCCGTGGCCAGCGGATGCCGCCTGCTGAAATTTTTCCCGGCGGAATCGGCGGGCGGCCCGGCCATGCTTCGCGCTATTGCCGCTCCGTACGGTCATCTCGGTCTGCGCTTCATCCCGCTCGGCGGATTGAATGCGGAAAACTTTGCCCCTTACCTTAGCGAACCTTCCGTGGACGCCATCGGCGGATCATGGCTTGCTCCTCGCGAGCTGATCAACTCCCGGAGCTGGCCCACGATCACCACCCGCGCCGCCGAAGCCGTCCGCCGTATCCAAACCCTTCGCTCCTGATGAAAACCGTTGTCGCCTTTGGAGAAATCCTCGCCCGCATCTCGCCTCCCGGACATCTGCGCCTTCGGCAAGCGCTCCCCGGCAGCCTTGACTTCACCTTCGGCGGCGCGGAGGCAAACGTTGCGGCTTCCGTCGCGCTCTTCGGCGGCTCAGCGCGGCTCGTCTCGGCGCTTCCCGATCACCCGCTGGCAGACGCCGCCATCGGCCACTATGCGGGCCTCGGCGTTGATACGCGCCAGATTCTCCAAAGCGCCAACGGCCGGCTCGGGCTCTACTTTTATGAGAACGGCGTAGCCCAGCGCCCCGGCGAGGTGATCTATGATCGGGAGCACTCCACCGTCAGCCAGACTCCCCCCGATGCCTACTCATGGCCTGCGATCTTCTCCAACGCCGGCTGGCTCTACCTTACCGGTATCACTCCGGGCATTAGCAAAACCGCCGCGCAGGCTACCTTGGCCTTTGCGGAAGAAGCGCAACGCCGCTCCATCCCGATCGCGCTCGACCTCAACTTCCGCCGCAAGCTCTGGCGCTGGCAGCCCGGCACCGCTCCGGAAACCCTTGCGCGCGAA
This sequence comes from Chthoniobacter flavus, assembly GCA_040392045.1. Classification (GTDB taxonomy): domain Bacteria; phylum Verrucomicrobiota; class Verrucomicrobiia; order Chthoniobacterales; family Chthoniobacteraceae; genus DATMFV01. Next base: position 9,612 of record JBEBWR010000107.1, read on the forward strand.
ACCTTGCTTCCGCTTATTGAAAAGGCAACCCTTCTCATCGGCAACGACGGCTCCGCTCTCGACCTCTTCGGCCTGGGCGGCAGCGGCGACACGCTCATTGCCCGCTCCGCCTCGCTGGCGCAAACACTCGCGGAGAAGCACCCCAATTTATCCCTGATCGCCATGACCCTGCGCGAGAGCCTCTCTGCCTCGCACAACCGCTGGGGTGCGCTGCTCTACGAAACCGCCACCGGCACCCCCCATCTCGCCCCTTCGGGCAATGGCGGCTATTGTCCCTACGATCTCCTGCCCATCACCGACCGCGTCGGCGCGGGGGACGCCTTCGGAGGCGCCCTGATCTACGCGCTATCCACGCCGGAGCTATCCGCTCCCGACACGGCGATCCGCTTCGCCACCGCCGCTTCCTGCCTTGCGCATACGATCCCGGGAGATATCAGCTACCTCTCCCGCAGCGACGTGGAGGCGCTGATGCACGGCGACGGCTCGGGGCGGGTCAGACGTTAGAGGCCATCCGCCGTGTGCGTTTTTCCTCATTGAGCTCGTGGACTTTTCTCACCTGCGCGTCGCGTTGATCGACTCGAAGCTGCCTGCAAGGGGGAAGCACGATCTTTTTGATCCATCTCGCGGGGGAAATTGTCCGCCGGGGCGGTCGGGCCGAAGTCTTCAGCTTTGAAAAGAAGAATCCCCATCATGCGGAATTCCGCTGTATGAATAGCCCGGCTGTTTCCGATCTCCCCA
>JBEBWR010000108.1:0-10124 GCA_040392045.1 Chthoniobacter flavus
GCAAGTCGTTTTCTCATTCAAGCCCGGCGCAGCATGGTATTATGGGCCTGACCAGAGTCAAATCGCAGGCATTCTTTTAGGGACTGCCGTGGGGGATGCGCTCGGGCTCCCGGCTGAAGGGCTCTCTCCTGAACGAATCGCCAAGCTTTGGAGGGGGCAGTGGCAAATGCGCCTTGTTTTCGGATATGGACTGGCAAGCCATGATACCGAGCACACCGTGATGGTGGCGCAGGCGTTGATCGCTGCTCCCGCTGATAGTAAAGCATTTCAGAAAAAATTGGCCTGGAAATTCCGGTGGTGGTTTATTGGCTTACCGGCAGGGGTGGGAATGGCGACCGCCAAAGCCTGTCTGAAGCTCTGGTTCGGGGTATCACCTGCCGGAAGCGGTATCCGGTCAGCCGGAAATGGTCCAGCCATGCGAAGTGCCCTTATTGGCGGAATGTTTGCGGAAGATCTCGATCGCCGCCGGAGGTATGTGGCTGCTTCAACGCAATTATCCCATACCGACCCTCGCGCCGAAATCGCCGCTCTCGCCATTGCTGAATGCGCGGCTTTAATCGTCAATGGCCGGGAGGATCAGATTCTTTCCACCCTTCCGCAGTTGGCCGATCATGGAGAATGGTGCAGTTTGTGCGGGGGATTACAGGCTACGCTTTTCATACGGTTCCGATGGCGATCTATGCGGTGATGCGTCACCCTGACGATTATCGCGGCGCGGTTACGGCCCGCGCTTAACTGCGGCGGCGACACCGATACGGTAGGAGCGATAACCGGAGCGCTGATGGGAGCCAAAGTAGGGGGTGAATGGGATACCGGTCGAGTGGGCGGAACGCATCGCTGAATGGCCTCGCTCTCTTCGCGTGTTAAGGCAATTGGCCTACGAGCTGGCGGCTCCGGAAGTGGAAAGAAAGCCGGTCCGCTATTTCTATCTTCAGCGATGGTATCGAGAAGGACTTCCTTCATCCGATTCACCTCGAGCAGCTCCGCGAAGATCACTTTGGCGGAGCGCAAAGGTGTCCTGACGGTTTGAATGTTTAGTTCCGGTTGGGCCGGGTTTTCTTCCGGGTGGCCCGTTTTGCTAATACTATATAAATTTTTTTTCGCGGGATTTGGTTGCATAGCGAAAATTTTCACTTCTGTAAGCATGTGGATATAAGTAAGTTGCGGCAGGATGCAGGGTTTGGCTCCCCAAATCGCTTGACGTCCGAGATCATCCTCAGGTATTCAGTAATATCACGCCCAACCGCGCGACACGACTCACGCAAACAACCAGAAGGAATGTTGATTCTGGGCTTTAAGGAGGAATTTTCACATGAATGATGGAATATCAGAGAGCCGAATATGCAGGCTTTTAGTGGTCTTTGGGCGGTCTTCGAGCGGGCTTTGAGAGTTCGCCGGATTTCACCTCTTCAGCGGTAGAGCGATCTCAATCGGATCGCGCTTTAGTCAATCATTTGCGTTGTCTCTTTAGAGATATGCGCCTGCGTCTCTAGTTATTCACGTTAGCAGGAAAGAGATCAAAGTTATGAAGCACTTTTCCCCCGGGACAGGAGTCCTGATTTTTATGTTGGGCGGGCTATTGGGACTCACGTTTCCACTGGAAGGAGCCGAAAATCTTTCCAAAGCGGAAAAGGTCGCACGTACAAGTGGCGTGCGAGGAGAAACGAGACCTGCGTTGAATATTGGTTCTCTTCGCAATGAAGGTTTGAGCCTGGACGAAGCGAAGAGCCAGGCCCAAGCAGTTCTCAATCAACTCCTGCTGGATGGGGGCGCTTACGAAGCCGTTCACATCATCACTTACGCCCGGCTAACGAATGACTCGTCGCTGGTTGGCGCGATTCGCCAACGCCTGCAACAGTCCGATTCGACTTGGACGGGGCAGCACGTTAGGCTCGGAGCGCTCCACGCATTGGTGGTGATCAACGGAGAGAAGTTTCCGCAACAGATTGAAGAGTTTCTGCAAAGCGATGACGAAAGCCTCCGGGTACGCGCTTATATGCTGTTAAGAGACTCAAAGGACTCAAGCCTTCTTGCAGCGGTGAAGCAGCGTACTGCCCAGGAAAACGATGCAGCCGTCAGGATGGCTGGCTTGTCCGCGATAGCAGCCATTGAGGGGCATGGTGGCGAAGCGTATAGCGAACTGGCCAGAGCCGCCGGATCTACGGGAAGAGAAAGCGCCCGCGCCCGACTTGAGATTGAGGAAATCACTCGCGGCAAGGAAGAAGATGAAGAGGTTCTGACAAGGGAAGCTGAAGAGAAGCTCAAGATGATGGCGGTTTCAAAAGAGCATGATCAGCGAATGTACGGCATCGAAATGATTGCCGCAAAGGGAAGCGAAAGCGCGCGAGGCTGGTTGAAACGCATGGGGGACAGTGACGATTGGCATCAACGACTCAACAGCGCGTATTTCCTTCTTCAGAGCGCCGATTCCAGAGAGGCTCAAATCCGTCTTCTGCACGAAACACATCCCTTGGTTCAGATTACACTCTTGGCAGCACTAAGAACCAACGATTAGCCATGAAAAAGTGGATTTTTCTTCTCCTCGCTGCAGCGTTGCTTGCTCTGCGGTTGCCTAGCTACGGTTGCTTTTTCCTCTCTTCGAGCATCCCTCCCCCGTCGAACTTGGAAAGGGTAGCTTACGATCCGATCACGAAGGAACTTACCTTGAGTTGGCAGGATAACGCAGCTGAAAAACACGGGTTCGCTGTATTTATCAGTATGGATGGTGGTGTCACTTGGAACACTGCAGACGAACTTGCAGTAGGTCAAAATGTGACATCGATGGTGATTCCTGATATCGAACTTAGTGATTTTCCGTATTTTTATGTAGGTACCCACCACTTCGGATTTGTTTCGCCCCCTTCCAATATTATCTCAGTCATGGGAACAGATCCCACTCTATCAGATACTGATGGAGATGGTATGGTCGACGCATTTGAAGTAACCAGCGGGCTCAATCCTCTGGCAGACGATTCGTATGAGGATCTTGATGGGGACCGCTATCCGAACATTTTCGAGTATCATCTGGGGTCAGACGTTGCAGATGGACTGTCCGTTCCTATTGCCGATTTTGTGGTTAATGGTCAAGCCCCTCAGCAAGGGAATGTCTACTCAACCATTCAAGGAGCGCTCAATGCGGTCGATGACGATTTTCAGGTCATCATGGTTTCCGAAGGGACTTACAAAGGCGTCGGAAACCGGGACCTATCGCTCCAGAGCAGCTATCCCATCCTGTTGATCTCGGAAACGGGGGCGGCCTCAACCATTATTGATGCGGAAGGCCAAGGTCGCGGTCTGACCTTGCCGAATAGTTCCGTGGTTGATGGGTTCACTTTCAAGAACGGCACCGCTACAAACGGAGGCGCCATTTATGCCACGGGAGGGGCGCCGGTCGTCATCAACTCTGTATTCCTCAATAATGCCGCTACCCAGCGAGGGGGAGGAGTCTATCAGGACGGAGGAAACGTATCGATTGTTCATTGCACATTTATAGAGGGAAGCGCGTCTCAAGGAGGTGCAGCGATTGGAGCTGCAAATGGAAGTGTTTCTGTCATTAAGTCGATTGTCTGGACGGACGCACCATTCAGCGCGGCCCAGATCGACGTTACTGATTCCATCGTTAAAGGCGGGTATATCGGCACGGGCAACTTGGCGTCTGATCCGATTTTAACCCCAAGCGGTCATCTGACTGCAAATTCGCCAGCTATCGACAAAGGAGGCATCCTTTTGACCTCACTGTACGACATGGATGGCGAGATTCGTCCCGCGGGCACGACCACGGACCTTGGCGCGGACGAGTTTGTGGATTCTGATGAGGACGGATTGGCGGATTGGTGGGAAATGCAGTGGTTCGGGAGTTTGTCCGGTGACGGCCTCGCAGATCCCGATGCAGATGGACTTGATAATCTTGGAGAATACAAGAATGGGACCTCCCCGCTCGACGACGACGCGGATGGCGATGGATTACCAGACGGATGGGAGGTTCAGTATGGGCTCAATCCACTGAGTCCCTCAGACGCGGCAGTGGATGCCGACGGAGATGGTCTTACCAATCTGGAGGAGTTCGCCGCAGGGCTGAATCCGAATGATCCCGATACAGACAACGATTCCATTCCTGACGGAGTGGAGATTCAAAACGGGCTGAACCCGGGGGAACGGACTTCACCGGCGGTATGGCAGCGCGTGCTGCTTCCCGAGACGCGGGCGGGGGACCAGTTTGGATACGCGGTAGCGATTAACGGCGCGCTCGCATTGGTGGGCGCTCCCGGCGACGACACACATGGTACGGACTCAGGCGCGGTCTATGTGCTGAAGAAAGTTGCCGGATCTTGGACGCGGGTAGGGAAGTTCTATGCCTCCGACCCAGCTGCCGGCGATAAGTTCGGATATAGTATCGGCTTCTCCGGAAGCTATGCGATTGTCGGCGCTCCGTTTAAGAAAGTCGGTAGCCGCGTGGACGCCGGAGCGGCTTATATCTTTAAAATTTCAGATACGAGCTACGTGGAGAAACGGAAGCTGACCGTCTCGGAAACTACTTACAACTCGCGTTTCGGCAGCGTCGTCGGAATGACCAGCGGCGGATCAATGGCGGTCGTCGGCTCGCATGATCTGAAAGGATCGGGACGCGGACGAGCCTATGCTTACACGCGCCTTTTTGAAACATGGACGCATTTGAATAATCAATGGGCGGAGGACGCGGCGGTAGGAGGAGAGGTTGCGCTCAGTGGAGCTGTGGATGGGAATGTGGCGGTATTGGGGAATTGGTCCTCTATTGTGGACGGTCGGATGACCGGCAGCGTTGAGCTGTATCAGTTCACCATTATCCCGCCGACCTTGAACAAGCTCGGACTTTTGAAGTCACCACGGCTTGTAGAGGGAGACGAGTTTGGCTCCGGCGTGGCGATTATCGGGAATATGATCGTGGTGGGAGCGCCGGGCGATAATCTCTGGGCGCCGGGCGCGGGAGCGATCCATGTCTATATCGACAGGGAATACCGGACAAAGATTCTGCCGCCTTCCGGAAAGGAGAATGACAGCTTTGGGCGCTCGGTCGCCATGACGGGAACGACGGTGTTGGTGGGAGCGCCGGGGGTCAGTGATCCACGGCAGCAAATGGGAGCGGTATACTTTGGCGATCTAAGCCGCGTCCACCTGATGTCGCCTGACGAGGATGAGGATGGGATTCCTGATATCCACGTGACCAAGCCTGGCGCAGGTCCAGCGATTGCCGAAGGAGTGGATAGCGATGGTGATGGTCTGCCCGATTATAAAGAGATTCTTTTCGGCACGGACCCGCATAATCCCGATACCGACGGAGACTTCCTCCTTGATGGCGAGGAAGCCGGAAGCGATCAGATCTTCTCGACAGGAACGGACCCTCTGAATCCTGATACGAACGGAAACGGCGTGATTGACTCCGCGGAGTTTCTGAAAGTGCGGGTAGGCGTTGCCGCCGACCGAGGTGCCGATCACCGCTGGGAGGTTTATGTGAATGGTCTTTTTACGGTAAAGGACCTTGTCGGCTCACGGAACTGGCGATCACCAAAGGCTTACCAGAATATTTTCCTCAAGCGAGGACAGCGGCATACTTTCAATTTGGAGAAAACGGAGGATAAGTCCGCTTCCAAAAATCTGCTGAAAGTATATTCAGCGTCGGCCATGAGTCGGTCGCGGACCGTGATTTTATATCGCAACGGATATATTATATATGTCACTTATGATGGCAATACGCTTCCAGTCATCTCGAAACCTGCGAAGCAGAAGGGGTCAATCTCTGTAAACAATGGAATCGAGCGGTACTCCATCAGCTTCACCAATGGCTATGATCCCGAAGCCTCTATTCCGTGGATTGCTTCAGAATCCAACCCCGATTTCGAAGGGGCGCTCAATCGCACGCCAAATCAGTCCTCTGGCACAGCGCTTGCTTTTTTGATCGGCGTCGCTGGGCACTCAAGTAACGGAGGGAACGGCTCGATCCCGAAAGGTTCCTATTTGGGGGCATCAAGAGAGGCTCAACCCGCCCCTGAAGCTGTCAAGCTGCGCTGGGTTTTTGACATTCCTCCCGTTGATGATACGGACGGCGACGGGCTGGCAGATGGCGAAGAGGCCTTCTATAGCACCGACGTCAACAACCCCGATACCGACGGCGATGGCATTCCCGACGGGTGGGAGGTGGAGTACGGCCTTGATCCGCTTGATCCCGCAGACGGGATTGCCGATCCGGACGGAGACGGCGTGATCAACCGCCATGAGTACGAATTTCACAGTCATCCCTTCTCTGCGGATGGGGATGGCGATTTGATCGACGATCATTGGGAAATCATGCAGGGGCTTGCACCGGATGATCCGTTTGACGCCGGAGATGCGAGTTTCCTCATGAATGGGCTGATGAACTTTCAGCAGTATATTGATGACAGCCCGGACAGCGATGGCGACGGCCTGAGCGATCTTGCGGAGGAAACGATCGGTACGGATCGGTTGCTGGCTGACACCGACGGCGACGGCTTGTCCGACTACTATGAAATGCGCAACGGCCTGAATCCGCTTAAGGACGATGCGGCCAGCGATAGTGATGGCGATCTGGTCACTAACGCCATTGAGGCGGGGCTTGACCTTCTCCCGTGGGATTACGACACGGACGGCGACGGCCTGCCTGATGGTTGGGAAGTGAAGTACGGAAGCGATCCCCGCTCGGGAATGAATGGCTTGCAGGGATGGTGGCGGGCGGATTTCTCGACATTCTATCCGCTCTTCGACAGCAGCGGATTTGCACACCATGCGGTTCTTTTTCAGGAAGCGAATATCAAGAGCCGTACACTCTCCGTGGACGTTGGAGATTTCCCGGCATTCTACGGCAATAGCTGGCAGACTGGCGAATTGCAGTTGAAAGGGAAGGACGCCTATGTGGTCGTGCGCCATTCTCCGGACCTCATCCCGGAAGAAGCAATGACATGGGCATTTGAAATTCACCCCGGCGATGTCGTGCGCTCTGCTACGACCGACCTTATTATCAAGGAAGGCAGCTACGCCATTCGGCTCATGGCCGATCGGAAGGTAGCCGTATCGCTTACCGACGGGAGCGGGAACACCCAGACCTTCCAGTCTACCGATGCGCTGGAGGAAGATGAGTGGGGGCACCTTGCCGTTACCTACGACGCTCTCGCCGGGAAAGTGGCGATCTACATTAACGGCGTCAAAGATTCTGAACATTCCACAACCATTGACGAACTGGGAGAGACAGAATGGCCGCTCATCTTCGGCAGCCCCCGCTCGGTGCCTTCCCGTGTCCCTCAGGTGAGCCTCGACGATATCCGCTTCTATGGGCGTGTGCTCGACGGTGCGGAAATCACGTCCGTCGCCGAGAAGGAACTGTCGCCCGAAGTTACCGCCGACTGGGATGGCGACGGTGCCAGCAACCTTCAAGAGAGCTTCAACGCGACCGATCCCATGAACGCTGACAGCGACGGCGACGGAATCAGCGACGGCGATGAAATCAACGGTGTAACCGTCGGCGAAGAATCGTATCGCTCCAACCCCCGTCAGGCAGACACCGATAACGACGGCCTGAGCGATCAGTACGAGCTGACCGTCTCCCATACCGACCCTGCAAAGTCGGACACTGACGGCGATGAGATCTGGGACGGCACCGAAATCAAAACCCACGAGACCGATCCGAATAATCCCGACTCCGATAGCGACGGCATGCCCGACGGATGGGAAGTCCGCTACAAACTGGACCCCCTCGCGGATGACTCCGGCGGCGATCCCGACGGAGACGGATTCACCAACCTGCAAGAGTATCAGGCCGGGACTAACCCGCGGGTACGGAACGATATCGACTTTTCGCTGGATACCGATGAGGACGGCATCAGCGACTACATGGAGATCTACGTCTACGGGACGAATCCGAACACTCCCAACACCTTTGCCGGCATGGACGACCCAACCCGCATCAACAGCGGATTGGTGCCCCCCGGGCTGGATGTGACCGGCCTGCAGCCCCCGATTACCCCCGGCACAGATCCCGGCCCCGGATTGCGCGACGGCGACGACCGCGACGGCGACGGTGCCGCCAACCTGACGGAAAACAACAACGGTACCGACCCCAGAGATCCGTCAAACCTCACCAAGCAGGTCTTTGCGCCCGTCTCCATTACCAAGCGGCCCGTCCAGAAGATCCGCGCTGGGGAGCAAACCGACTATCACGAATACGGTAGCGCCACCGTCACCATCTACGCTCCGGAGGGCTCCCGGGTCATCCTGAGCCAGAATACCGACGCCGGAAACGTCTTCGTCTCGGGGAAAGTCGTGCTTTCCGCTGCCGGGTTTGAGCCCGTTGAACATGACCTTGAAGGAACCGCCTTCAACGATCCTTTGGAGCACCTCGGGCAATCGGCAGAAAGCGCCTATGACTTCACCGGAAGCGTCGACATCAGCGAATTCATTGAGCCGCTGCCCCGGGATTCCCAGGGACAGGTCACCTTCAGCGTGAGCCGCAAGGTCAAGAAATTCGCGGAGATTGAAGAAGAAGAGAAAGAGCCTTGGAGCCCGAACGGTGAGGGCGGAGGTTCTACCACCGGTGGCGGTGGTGGAGGAGGGGGAGGCGGCGGTGGGGGAGGAGGAGGCGGAAACTCCGGTTTCTGGGGAGGCGGCGGGGGCGGCTTCGGCCTCGGCTGGCGCAGATGGGGCGCGGGAGGAAGCGATCAAAAACCGACAGAGCAGGAAAACAAAGAAAAAGGGGAAGCCTATGCCTCCTCTGCCGTCGTCGCGATCTCCACGCCGAACGAATGCAGCTCTTGCTCTACCACCCAGTGCTTTGAGGCTAAACTTGGAAGCCTGCACTTAAACGGGGGCCTCGGTGCGGTTGACTACGGCCGTCGTGCCATTTCCATTGGCCTCGACAGCAGCATCCTTCCGGTATCGCTGCTCTCGCCAAATGCCCTCCGTATCCGCAACGGGCAGTACGGCGAAATCATCCGGGATAACACCGGCCTCCTGCGTCAGATTCTCAGCGATCTCCTGCTGGCGAACTTCGTCGTCGAGTCTCCCTATAAGTATCGGATCGAACTCTACGCCCACGCCAACCGGGGCACCAAAGACGGCAACGGCCTCTATACCCCCGTAGGCACGCCCGAGCGGATCATCACCATAGAGAACCCCGCCGCGTCGCCCAGCGTCTTTGATACGTTCAGGATCACCGAGACGAACGGCACCGGAGGCATGCCCAGAGTCTCCGAGTTTGAGTACGACGAATCGCTCAAAACATGGGGGCTCATCACCGGCGACGGATTGCGGAAAGAAACCCTCGTCACCACGTGGAACGGAGCCGAGACCGTCAAGACCGAGCGGCGCACCGTCCGCAACGCGGCAAACGGCGTCGTCTCCGTCAGCGAAAAGGTCTACACCGTCATGCCGTGGGGACCTGCGCTCACCAGCGAAATTACCGATCCCGATGGAGCTGCCCTCACCACTACCTATACCTACTACACCGAACCCTCGAAAATCGGCTATGCCCGCCTCAAGCAGAAAGTCGAGGCCAACGGCTATTGGGAACGCTACGAATACAACAGCAGCGGAGGGCTGGAGAAAACCATCATGCAGCATCTGGGGAACCTCCCCGATAGCGAAGACAGCGCCAATCGCATCCGCTATACCTACCACTCCAAGTTCTATCCGCAGCTCACGGAAGTAGAAGTGCTGAATAACACACTCCTCTCCCTGCGGTACGAAGTCCGCTATGGAGCGGATCGGATCATGGAAATTGAGGCCCCGCGCGGAGGCGCGTGGAACGCCGCCGAAAACCTCGTTACCACCACCTACCAGCACCTCGAAGGCCCCTTCCAGGGAGAGCCCTACCGGGTAGAGCACTCCGACGGCACGCTTACGCTGACGCACTATACCATCGTCTCCGGCAAGAAACAGGTCATCCAGAAGCAGGGAGCCCCCAACGGCCAGCGCACCGACGTCATCGACGGCACGCTCACCACCAGCCACTACGACGAAGCGGGCATCCTTGAGAGCCAAACCGTCACCGACATCGCCAGCGGCCTCCCTCTCTCGGGCCGTAGCGTCACAGTACGCGATACGCGAGGCCGTGCCCTGGAAGTGGAATACGCCGACGGCAC
>JBEBWR010000109.1:0-10017 GCA_040392045.1 Chthoniobacter flavus
CGCCTGGTTTGGGACCAGGAGGTCGAAGGTTCGAATCCTTTCGCCCCGATTTTTTTCCTCTCTCTTCTCTTGAGGGGAACGGCGGGATGGCTTTACGGTGGCCGCGCACCATCCGCGCTCACCAATGGCCGACTTTCTCCTCATCGATATCAGCAACTCCTTTGCCAAGATCTCCGCTTCCAGCCGCGAAGCGCTGGAGGGCGAGGTGTCGCGCATCCCCACTGCACGCCTCACCGCGGCGGCGCTCCGAAGGGCTGCCGGGGCGGCGGGGCGGTATCAGGCCGTGGTGCTCTCCAGCGTGGTGCCGCAGGCGGAAGAGGCGGTGATCGGTTATGCGGGGGAGAAAACGCCGCTCGTCCGTCTGTCGTATCGGACCCGGCTTGGGGTGGCTATCGATTATCCGCAGCCTGCTTCCATTGGCGCGGACCGGCTGGCGAACGCGGCGGGCGCGGCGGTCTTCTACGGCGCGCCAAGTGTCGTGGTCGATTTCGGAACGGCGGTGACCTTCGACGTGATCGGCGGGACAAAGCGCGCTCCGGCGTACCTCGGCGGCGTGATCGCGCCGGGGCTGGAGGCGATGACCCACTACCTCCATCAGCGGACGGCGCTGCTCCCCCGGATCGATCTGCGGGAGCCGACCCGGGCCATCGGCAAATCCACGCGCGACGCAATGCTCTCCGGCGCGGTCCACGGCTACCGGGGGCTGGTGCGCCAGATCCTCGAAGAGCTGCGCCGGGAGCTGAAGACGCGCCGGATGAAGGTGATCGCGACCGGGGGCTACGCGGAGCTGATCGCCAGCCGCCTGCGGGAGATTGATGCCGTGCATCCGAATCTGACGCTGGAGGGCTTGCGGATCGTCGGGACGCTGAATCTTCCCGCCTGAACGCTTTTGGATAGGCGCTGCATCAGGGGCGGATTGCAAAACGTTTTAAAGATTCCATCCTGCCCCGGGTTCGTTACAACACTACACGCATTATGACTCAACCGCTCGCTATCGGCATCGACTTTGGAGGTACCAGCATCAAACCCGCCGTGGTTCAAGGCGGCGAAATCGTCCTGCGCGGGCAGTCGCTCGATACGCAGGCGCTGGGCTCGGCGGAGGCGATTATGGACGCCATGATTGCGGAATTGAAGCGCTTGCAGGGGGAGGCGCCGGGGATTGCCGCCATTGGCGCGGGGCTGCCGGGGCTAGTGGACGCGGAGCAGGGGATTGTCCATGAGCTCTCGAACGTCCCCGGGTGGCTCAACGTCCCCCTCCGCGACATTCTTCGGGACCGCACGGGATTGCCCGCTGTGGTGGACAACGACGCAAAGGCGATGACCTACGGGGAGTGGCGCTTTGGCGCGGCGAACCGTCAGCCGAATGTGATCTGCGTGGTGATGGGGACGGGCGTGGGCGGCGGGTTGATCCTCAATGGCCAGCTTTATCGCGGTCGCCTGAATGGGGCAGGGGAGATCGGCCAGACGAGCATTGACTACGCCGGGGTCCCCGGGCATTACGGAAATTCCGGGGCGCTGGAGCGCTACGTCGGCAATCGCCAGATCGCCGAGCGGGCCGCCGCCCGGTACGCCGGGGCGGGAACGCCCAGGGCGATCGATGACTGCACGCCGCGCGCGCTGGCCGAGGCGGCGCAGGCCGGGTGCCCCGTGGCGCTGGAGGTCTGGAACGAAGTGGGGACGCAGATCGGGGCCGGACTGGCGAATTTCGTCTGGCTGTTGAACCCGGATTGCATCGTGATCGGCGGTGGCGTTGCCAGGGCGGGGGAGCTGCTTTTCGCGCCGATCCGGGCTTCGCTCTGCTCGCGGACCATGTCGCTTTATACGGAGCAGCTCAATATCGTTCCCGCCGCGTTGGGGAGCGATGCCGGAGTGATCGGCGCGGCGGCGCTCGGGCTGGAGGGGGCGGGAAGGTAAATCCCACCTTTTTGTGGCGCACCCTGCGAATCCGGAGTAAGGTAGCCCGCTTCTTTCGCCAGACGACTCCCCCGAATGTCCGATTCAGCTTCTTCCGCCGCCGAACCTTCCCTGAGCACTTACCGCCTTTTCCGGCTGATGCTCTGGATGCATTGGCGTACCTTCCTCTCGCAGGTGCGGAGTGTGCAGAAAAAGTCGCCGATGCTGCTGCTGGTGCTCGGGCTGTTCATCACGGGCTATCTCGTGGTGGGCTACTGGCTCTTCAGCGCGGGGCTGGGGTACCTTTATAACTTCCCGCTGGTGGGTGTGCTGTTATCGCAGCGGATCGTTTTCCTGATCTTTAGCTGTTTTTTTGTCATGTTGGTCTTTTCCAACCTGATTATCGGCTACTCGACGCTTTTTAAGAGCCGGGAGACGGCGTGGCTGCTGACGCTGCCACTGAGGCACCGCGATGTCTACCGGTGGAAGTTCATGGAGGGGCTGGTTGTCTCCAGTTGGGCGCTGATCTTTCTGAGCGCGCCGATGATGCTGGCCTATGGGAATATTCACTCGGTCTCGCTCTTTTTTTACCTGAAAATTGCGGCGGCCTACATCCCCTTTGTCGTGATTCCCGGGATGCTCGGCTCGTGGCTGATCCTCGGGTTTGTCCATATCATCACCAAGCGCTGGGTGAAGCGGGCGCTGCTGGTGATGGCGGGGGTGATCTTCGCGTGGATTCTGATCCAGATCCGGCCGATCTCCAGCGAGGAGGCCGTGGCCGCGCACGACGTGATCTCCTTTGATAAGCTCCTCCAGCATACGCGGATCAGTCAGCATATGCTGCTGCCGTCGTCGTGGCTGGCGCAGACGGTGCTGGCGTACAGCGACGAACTGACGCGGCAGGGGACGTTCTTTTTCTGCGTGCTCCTTAGTAACGCACTGATGGGGATGGTGATCTCCTTCCGCATCGCCGACCGGTTCTTCTACCGGAGCTGGTCCACGGCCCTCAGCTCCCGGGCCGAGCGGTTCCTGCGCGAGGCGGAGATGAAGCGCAGCCGCATCCATCGTCAGACTCCCATGGAGTGGATCATCCATCATATTCCGGGGCTCAATCAGCCGCTCAAGGCGCTGCTGCTCAAGGATGCCCGGCTCTTCTGGCGCGACCCGGCGCAGTGGACGCAGTTTATGATCTTCTTCGGGCTGCTCTGTATCTACGTCATCAACCTGCGGAACGTCGCCTTCAACTTCCAGAACCTCTACTGGGAGACGCTGATCTCGTACCTGAATCTCGCCGCCTCCGCGCTCACGCTCTCGACCCTGACCACGCGCTTTGTCTTTCCGCAGTTCAGCCTGGAGGGGCGACGGCTCTGGATCGTGGGGCTGGCCCCCATTGGGCTGCGCAAGGTGATCCTCCAGAAGTTCTGGAGCAGCTTCGCGATTTCCAGCGGCATGACCGTGACGCTCATGGTCTGTAGCAGTCTGATGCTCAATCTCTCGTGGTCCAAGGTTCTCTTCTTCGCGCTGGCGATCTCCGTCCTGAGCGCGTCGCTCTCGGGGCTGGCCGTGGGGCTGGGGGCGGTATTCCCCAATATGAAGGAGGATAACCCCAGCAAAATCGTCAGCGGTTTCGGGGGGACGCTCTGTCTCGCCGTGAGCTTTATCTATATTACCAGCTTCGTCGCTCTCGCGGCGATTCCCGCGCTGGAGGAGGTGATGAGCGTGCCGCTGCCGATCCCGGGGAATCTGGCGCTTTTCGGCGCGTTCGGCATTAGCGGGCTGATCCTTGGCGTCCCGATGATGATGGCGCTCAAGCGTGTGAAAAATCTGGAGTTTTAGCGGAGAATCTTTATCATCCCCGATACGCGGATGTGCCCCCGTAGGTATCTCTGGCTGGGCGCTCGTGTTTACCGGATTTTTTCTACCCTTTTTCCCTAATTTTTTCATCAGTGAAACCTTCCGACCAGTACAGCGACGAACCCGAGGATGAACTGAGCGGCGAGCAGCTTGATCAGCAGGTACAGAAGGCGCACGATCAGCTCCTCCAGCTCAAGCGACAGCAGGAGCTGATCGAGAAGCAGAAGCGCGAGCTTGAAGAGCTCAGTCACCGTCAGGAACAGCTCCAGCAGGGGCGCGTGGAGATGATCGAAAAGTTCACGCGCGTCTCCGTCATCCTTGAGCGCGAAGCCTTCGACGCGCAAAAGCGCGTGGAGCAGCTTCAGGAGATTCAGGAGGCCTTCCGGCAGCACTATCATGTGATCGAATCGATCAACCCGAAGACGTGGGACCCCGCGGATATGAACCGCGAGCTTAACCGCGCTCTCAGCTCCGTGGATGACGCGCGCGCGGAGTATAGCAAATGCCTGCCAAAGATCCAGCCGGACGCCGAGGCGGAGACGTTTGTATCAGACGATCACAGCTACTCCACGCAAGGGGGCGCGGAGTATAACTTTGTCTATTGGTTGAAGGCCGGTGTTGCCTTTACCCTGCCTTTGACTATCCTCGGTTTTCTCTTCTTTGTTCTCTCTTTGATGCGCTAACTTATGTTCCCATCTCGTAAGAAACCTATCGCTCCCCAAAAGGCCGGCACTCCGCTGGATCGCAAGCAGGAAGCGCTGCGAGCCAAAGAGGAGCAGCTCAAGAATGCCGCCGCCGAGTTGCAGCGCCTGATTGATGAAGCGCCGCGTCTGCGCGAAGAGCAGACCCGCCGCCGCCGCGAGGTTCTCGCCGCCGATCCGCGCCTCCGCAGGGGTGCGCGCACGCGGACCGGGATGTACCGGCATAATGCCCACACAGCCGACGCCGAACTGATGGGCGGAGCCCGCCGGAGCGACAGCCGGAAGGGCGATGTGGCGAAGTTCATCCTGCTGAGCCTTGCGCTCGCGGGGGTGATCATCTGGGTCATCAAGATGGCGATTGCCAATCTGGGAGCGTAGCCTTCCGGGGGGCGGAGGCCTTCTCTGATTTTCATATGCAAAAAGGCCCCGATGCAGATCGGGGCCTTTTTGGATGAAACGGCAAAAATTGACTAGGCCGGAGGAAGCTCCGACGTGCAATGCCCGCAGCGGGTGGCGGCTTTCGGGACAGAGCTCAGGCAGTAAGGGCAGTCGCGGGTGGTGACCTCCGCAACCGCAGGCGGGCGCAGCTTGTTGATGGAGCGGACCAGAATGAACACCGCGAAGGAGGTGATCAGGAAGGTGATTACGGCGTTGATGAACTTCCCGATGGCGATGCCTTCCTCCGATCCGGCGAGCGGTATGACGAGGTTCTCAAAGGAGCCCGCGCCCTTCTGAAGCACGGCCAGCGGCGGCGTGATCACGTCCTGCACCAGCGAAGTGACGATCGCGGTAAACGCGGCGCCGATGATGATACCGACGGCCATGTCGACGACATTGCCGCGCATTGCAAATTCTTTGAATTCCTTGAGCATGCCGTCTCTCCTATCACATCGGCACTGTGGTGGGTACAAAAAAGAGGTGTCAAGCCTTGCCTGCCGTCTGCATGGAAGGACGACGTTGCGTGCCGGAAGCACATAGAGCACTCATTGTACCCGATCGGGTTGGCGCATCCCCAAAGCAGGGTCGCTCAGATCAGTTCCCTTCCGATGCCATGGTCGCGAGCTTGGCCACCGTGTTGAGATTTCGTGCGGTGCCTTCGGAGGTGGCTGGCAGTTTGAGCTTTGAGCGGCCCATGCCGGACGGATAGTGAATGAAGATTTCCAGATCTCCGGCCAATACCTCTTCGTCAGTTCGTCCCTTGGCTGTTTCAGCGGTGTCAGGCGCAGGCGCGCGGTCGAGAAAGAGAACGGCGACCTTGTTCGGGGCAGCATTGGGAAAGGGGTTGCGCAATAGAATGTGGCGCATCTGCTCCCCATCGCGCATCATGACGCCAACAGGCTTGCCGCAATAGTCTTGCAGGCGCGCTTCGAGCTCCTGCTTTACGGCGTGCGTCGACCTGTCGGTGTCAAACACGACATTGCCGGACTGAATGTACGTGCGGACGTTTGTGAAGCCCGCCCGCTCACACATGTCGCGTAGTGCATCCATCGGGAGCTTCCGGGTGCCTCCGACATTGACGGCGCGAAGTAGAGCGATGAGCGTCTTCATGAGCCGCCAGCTTACGGCAAGGCATTGTGCGGCGTCCAGATTCAGCTATTGGCGCCTTGGAAAACCCGGCCTGAAGTCCCGTGGTCTTCCGGATTGCGCCCGGAGTCATCTTGAAACAAAAAGGCGTTGAGGAAATGACTCCTCAACGCCCTTTGAAGTGCTTGATCGGGTCGCTTACTCGCGGCCAACCGCCTTGGCGACGGCGCGTACGCGGGTCACCAGATCGGCGAACTCGTCCGGCAGCAGCGCCTGCTCGCCGTCGGACTTGGCCAGTTCGGGCGAGTTGTGAACCTCCACCATCAGGGCGTCCGCCCCGGCGGCAACGGAGGCGAGCGCCATTGGCAGGATGTGCTCGCGCAGGCCGATACCGTGCGTCGGGTCGACAACGATCGGGAGGTGCGTCTCCGCGCGGAGGACCGGAACGGCGTTCAGGTCGAGGGTGTTGCGCGTGTAGGTTTCAAAAGTACGGATGCCGCGCTCGCAGAGCATGACGTTGAAGTTCCCCTCGGCGAGGATGTATTCCGCGCTCATGAGCAGGTCCTTGATCGTGGCGCTCATGCCGCGCTTGAGCATGACGGGGAGCTTGCTGCGGCCGACGGCCTTGAGCAGCGTGAAGTTCTGCATGTTGCGCGCGCCGATCTGGAGGCAGTCAGCGTACTCTTCGCAGTCTTCGAGATCCTTGGCGTCCATGATCTCGGTGATGATCGGCAGGCCGGTGGCTTCGCGGGCTTCCGCGAGGTACTTGAGGCCTTCCACGCCGAGGCCCTGGAAGGAGTAGGGCGAGGTGCGGGGCTTGAAAGCGCCGCCGCGCAGGATCGTGGCGCCGGCTTTCTTCACGTCGCAGCCGATGGAGATGATCTGTTCGCGGCTCTCGACCGAGCAGGGGCCGCTCATCAGGACGATTTCCGGACCGCCGACCTCGACATTGCCGATCTTGATCGGGGTGCGCATTCCGCGAAACTCATGGGCCACGAGCTTATAGGGCTTGAGGACGGGGGTGACCGACTCGACGCCCGGGATGGCGGCGAGCGGCTTCTCACGAATCACGTCTTCAGGTCCGATCACGCCGATAACGACGCGGACAGCACCGCGACTCAGCTCGGTGCGCAGACCCCACTCATGGATACGATCGACGATATGCTGAATCTGATCGTCGGTCGCATCGGGTTTGGTGATAATGATCATAGCGGAATGGGAAAGGGGAATGAAGGTACGCATCCGGCTTTGAAGGGCAATGCTTTTTTGCGTTTTTTCCCCGAAAATTCCCTTTTGCCCTTTGGAATCGTAGCTTTGGCTACAATCGTAGCGCGGAGTGTGGTGATTTTGCGTGACAAAGCGCGGGCAAATTTGCTCCATCTAACAGTGTGAAAATCGCTCTCGTTCTCCTCCTTCCTGTTCTCGCATTCGTTTTTACCGGTTGCAACACTCTGGCCACCCGTCGCGATATGTACATCGCGGATGAGGCCGAGGGGCCGTATACCCAGCAGCTCAAGGGTCGCGAGTATCACATTTCCCGCTAATCGCGGTTCCCTCTTCTGTAAAAAGCAAAGCTCACGCCTCCTGACGAGACGTGAGCTTTTCAATTTTTTTCGCAGGGGCGTAGTGCTTACCCTTTCAGCGCTTCGGCGGCGGCTTTTGCGCTGGCGATGTCGGTGATGGAGAGGATCGGCGTGCCCTTGCGCGTGCGGTTGAGCAGGCCGGCCAGGACTCCGCCGGGGCCAAATTCGATGAAGCGGTCGATCTTCACCTCGTCGATCAGGCGCTCCAGCGTTTCCGTCCAGCGGACCGAGCCGGTGACCTGCTCGCGCAGCGTGGCGCGGATCGCGTCGGCTCCGGAGACGGGCTGGGCGTTGACGTTGGCAATCACCGTGCAGCGTGGCTCGCCGATCTCCGTCGTGGCGAGGACGGCGCCGAGCTTGTCAGCGGCGGAGGCCATCAGGCGGGAGTGATAGGCTCCGGCGACTTTCAGCGGCGTGGCGCGGCGGATGTTATAATCCTTTGCGGCCTCCACGGCGGCGGCGATGCGGGGGGCTTCGCCCGAGAGAACGATCTGGCCGGGGCAGTTGAAATTCGCCACGTCGACATCAAAGGCGGCGGCGAGCTTGCGTGCGCTCTCCTCGTCCGCTCCGATCAGCGCGGCCATCGCGCCGGTGGTGGCTTCGCAGGCTTCCTGCATGAAGGCAGCGCGCTGGGCGACGAGGGAGAGGCCGGCTTCGAAAGAGAAGGTTCCGGCGGCAGCATGCGCCGTGAATTCCCCAAGGGAAAGTCCGGCGGTGGTAACGGGTACGAGGTCGGGTACTTCGCTGCGGAGCACTTCAAGGCAGGCGAGCCCGTGGACATAAAGCGCGGGCTGGCAGTTGGCCGTCCGGGTCAGCTCTTCTTCCGGGCCTTCAAAGGAGATGCCGCTCAGAGAGCGTCCGAGCAGGGCGTCCGCCTGCCGGTAAAGCGCGGCCACGGCGGGGGAAGCCTCTGCGAGGTCCTTGCCCATTCCGACGACCTGCGCCCCCTGGCCTGCAAAAAGAAATGCAATACGTTCACTCATGATGCGCGGCAGTGTGAGGAAAAAGCGCGGCGGATTCCAAGCTTTCCGTGCGTCTTTTTTGGGATTGAACGCCCCGGCCCTTTTGGGGCAACATCCCCCCATCGACACGCCGATCTCCATATCCCTCGAAGAACACCTCACCCCCGACGAGCGCGAGCAGATTCAGCAGACCATCGGGATGTTCGAAACGATCGCTCAGGCGAATCCCGATGACGCGCAGTCGCTGGAGATCCTGAAGGAAGCGTATTGGAAGATCGGGCGTCAGGCCGACTCCGTCGCCACGGCCCGATTGCTGGCCGACGCGTACATGCGGACGGGCCAGTACTCCTCCGCCCTGATGGAGTACGAAGGGATACTCCAGCAGGAGCTGCCTGCGGGGGAAGCCGAGATCATCCGGGGGCTGCTTGTGGATCTGGAGAGCCGGATTCACCCGAGCAAGTCCACCGCGAAGAATACGCAGATCGCGCTCGACTATGGCATGGACGAGAGCGTGATCGGCTTTGACGACGCCCCGGAAGGGGTGGTGCCCGCTGGCGGCTCAGGCGTTCCGGAGTTGCGGCTGGTGACCGGGGGCTCCTCATCGGCCCAGTCCGGTATGGTCGGCCCGGACGGTACGCTGATCGCGACGGGGCAGACCCGCCGCGCGGGAGCTACCGGGTTTCGTCAGGTATCGTTCAGTCTCGACTCCGACGGCGCGGAGCCGCTGGCCAAGTTTCTCCTCCAGCATCGGCTTGTATCGCATGAGATCGCCGCCACGGCGCGGGAGCGGATGCGGGAGATCAATGCCTCTCCGGAAGTTCAGCAGCATCAGGCCGTTGCCGCGTCGCTGCTGAACGAGGTGGCGAACGCCGGAGTGGAGATTGAGCCGCTGCTGATCGGCCTGATCGACCGCACGAAGATCGCTTATATCCCGCTGGAGCATTACGATATCGACCGTCAGATCGTCAAAATGCTGCCGGAGAATCTCACGCTCGGACGGGTCATGGTCCCCTTCGATATTGTCAGCCGCACGATGATGATCGCGCTGGACAACCCTTTTGACAGCGCCGCGAAATCGGCCATCCAGCAGTCGGTGGATTACCATATCCAGTGGCACATTGCCCGCCCCTCCGCTCTTCAGAAAGCCCTCCGGGACGCTTACCGCATCCGTTAATCTCTTTTCTCCCCGCTCATGGCCAAATCATTCGGTGAACGGATTGCAGACATTCTGGTAGAGGACGGGCTCCTGCTCCCGGCCCAGCTCGAAGAAGCCATCGGCATCCAGAAAGAGCAGGGGGGGCGTCTCGTCAAGCTGCTGACCGAGCGGGGCTTTGTCACGGAGCAGGACATGGTGATCTCCATGGGCCGTTGCCTTGACGTTCCCGCCGTGAACGTTGCCCGGCTCCGCGTTCCCGAAGAGACGCAGTTGCTCATTCCCAAGGAGTTGGCGCGGAATTACAAGATCGCTCCCATCAGCAAGCTGGGGAACAAGCTTTTCCT
>JBEBWR010000110.1:0-9828 GCA_040392045.1 Chthoniobacter flavus
GCCAGTATCCCGTGGGAGAAGGCGGCGGACGCCGATATCCGGATTTCGCCCAAGGAGGGTGCGGAAGCAGTAGAGAGCTGGACGCACGATGAGAGTAAAACTGCCGGACGCTATGAGATGATCGAGCTGCCCGGGCTGGCGAGGCAGGGCGGGACGGCTCCCGGGCGCGTGGAGATCGGCGGTATCCCGTTCAACCTCTGGGATCGGGGCGGCCAACGCCTCTCGCTCAAGCAGGCGGGCTGGCCGGACTGGAAGCGCGATCCGGCGGGGTTCAATCAGGCCTACGATGGCGGGCCGTACTTCATCGGCGATCCCAGGATGCCCTCGACGCAGCTTCCCAATGGCGCTTTCTCTCACGCGTATGTGCTGGCCCGCGTCGCCGCCCCCCATGAGGAGGGGACGAACCGCTTTACCCTCCGGCTGGGGCGACGGGTGGGCGGCTATACGGACCGGAGTCAGGTGCTCACGCGCGACTTTGTCGCGGAAGTTCCCGAGAGCGACAAGGGCGCGGCCTATGAGGGGCTGCACCTCGTCCGCATTCCGCTGGGTGAGCTTTTCCCCGCACTGGTGGAGGGCGATATCCTCGATCTGGAGCTGACGAAAGAAGTCCGGCTCGCGCGGCGCTCGCCTGATCCGAACAGCTTCCGCTGGCGTCCGCTGGGACCGGCGAGCCGGGTGGAAATCGCGGCGATCACCTTTGTCCGCAGCCCGATCACGATGGAGCTGAGCTTTGCGCATACAGGGAAGCTTTTTGAAAAAGGCGAAGCTCCGGAGGCGACCGTTCGCGTCCACAACACCACCAGCCATCCGGGCGACTACCGCTTGCGCACGGGAGACGAAAGCAAAGACGCGATCACCGGCACGCTTGCCCCCGGCGAGACGAAGGAGCACAAGATCCCGCTCGCGCAGACCGCGCTGGGGGTGCACCCCTTTCGCGTGGCGCTCACCGATGGCAACGGCGAACCGCTACTGGAGCACGCGACAACCTACGCGGTCATCCCACCCTCAGAGCGGAAACACCTCAACGGCTCTCCTTTCGGTATCGGCGGCGCGGGCGGAGGCAAACACTTTACGCCGATAAACGCCGACGCGACCGCCGGGATGGCTGCGCGGCTCGGCTTCCGCTATCTCGGCAGTCTCGGTATCCCTTACCAAGCGCGGAAAAAGCACGGATTGCAACAAGGCATCGTTCTCTCCATGCGACCAGGCAACGGCGGCTCGCAGGCCATTCTGGAGCGTTGGAAAGAACGCCTTTCCGAGCATCCGGATCAGCTCCGCCAATTGCTCATCTTTCACGAAGACGGCATCTCCGGTGGGCACGCCTCGCGCGTTCCCGACCTCTTCACCGATCGCCCGCCCTACCAGCTGAACGAGGAGGAAAAGACGCGCTTTGAGAAAATGGTTCATGAAGCCGTGGAGACCGGCAAACTCTTCCGCCAGCATCACCCGGATGTGGAGATCCAGCTCGGGAACGGGAATGTCGTGGTACGGGAGGAGTTTTACCGCCGGAAATTTCCGGCAGGATTATTCGACACGGCGGGGAACGAGAACCCCACTTTCAGCCGTCTCCCCGAGACGCAACCGCCCGACGCGATCGGGAACAACTCCAGCCTCTGGATGGACCGGCAACTCCTCGACCACTACGGCTATGGGGAGAAGAAGGTCACGCAGTGTCACGAAACGATCTACCCCTCCGCGAATCCCGGAAATCTCTCGCAGCAGACGCAGGCGGACTACCTCGTGCGGCATTACCTGCATTCGCTGGCATGGGGGATCGGACAGATCCGCGGCAGTTCCCTCCTGGACAAGGGCAACAGCTATAAGAACAGCAACTGGGGCCGCACCGGCCTCTTCACGGCCCGCCCTGATCTCTCGCCCAAACCGGCCGCCGCCCGCATGGCCACGCTGACGTGGGCGCTCGACGGCGCACGCTACGACGGCTTTTTCGATACCGCGAGCGACAGCCTCTACGTCATGCGCTTCCTGCTCCCCGGGGAAAGCGGAGCCCTCCTTCCTTACTGGACGGTTCGCGGGCCGAGACCGGTCACGCTGAAGATCGAAGGCGCTGCCACGGTGACGCACGTTTCTCCCGACGGCGAGGAAACGGAACTGCCGGTCACGAAGGGCAGCATTACGCTTACGGCGACTTCTGCTGCGGCGTACGTGAAGCTACCCAAGGCCGCCCGCGTCACAAAAGTTTCCCCCGGCGATCCGCCAGAACCCGCTGCGTACGCAGGCCCCGGCGAGGCGACAAAAGTCGGCTCGCTTGCGACGCCGGACGGCTGGCGGGTCGTAAAGGAGAAGCATGCGCTCAT
Source organism: Chthoniobacter flavus (assembly GCA_040392045.1). GTDB lineage: Bacteria > Verrucomicrobiota > Verrucomicrobiia > Chthoniobacterales > Chthoniobacteraceae > DATMFV01. The sequence continues at coordinate 2,316 of JBEBWR010000110.1, forward strand.
GGAGTTCTACAATCCCCTCTCCCCGCGTCGTCTTGGAAATTTCGAGATAGGTCTGAGCGCTCCGGAAAGCGAAGGGCACGGAGCGCTGAAAGTCGTCCCGCTCCCGCTGGAGGGCGGAAAACCGACGATGCCGATGTATCGTGAATTACAGGCCGTCACACCGATTCCGCTCCCCGGAGAGCCGACCGATCTGGCCATCCGCGTGAAAGGGAACTCCGGCTGGGGACGCGTAATTCTGGAGCTGCGCGATGCCTCCGGGCAGCAGTGGCTCTCCATCGGCGCACGCTCCAAACGCGGCGGCAACCCGTGGATGGCCGACTGGCTGGGCAAGGAACTCGCCGAACGCTACGAGCCCGGCGAACGCGCCGACTGGAACACGGACGACGCCTGGGGCCATAGCCGGATCAACTTCGACGGCTGGCGTCACGTCTCCATCCCTCTCCCCGGCCAATACCCCGGCGAAGGGTACCCCTGGCCCGCAAACAGCCAGTGGCGGTGGGACAAGGACGGCAAGGTCCACTACCCGCTGGTGCTCACCGGCGTCTTCATTGAGCTACAGGAGAAGGTGCTTTACCTCACCCGCTACGCTCCGCCCCGGAAGCCCGGGATCTACCTCGACGATATCATCAGCATCTCCAACCCCGACCGCTACCCGGTCAAGGAAGCCCCCGGGGAGATCATCGGGGCCTATCAGATCACCATCGACTGACCGCCCTGCCAGCCCGGGGAGGGGCCGATTGCGAAGAAAAACCTTCACGCCTCCCCGGATTGGTGTAACGTCTGGACACTACCCATGGCCCAGAAGCTCATCACCTTTCACTACACCCTCACCGACGCGGACGACACCGTGATCGAAAGTTCACAGGGGCGCGACCCCATCTCCTTCATCGAAGGCTTTGGCATGATCGTGCCGGGGCTGGAGAAAGAGGTGATTCACTTTGCCGAAGGCGATAAAAAGCGCGTCGAGGTGAAAGCGGAGGAAGCCTACGGCCTGATCGATTTCAGCAAATACGTTCAGGTTCCCAAAGAGTCGCTGCCCAAGGACGACATTCAGGTCGGCGATGTCTTTCGCTCGAACAACTCCCCTTTTCCTTTCACGGTCAAGCAGGTGCACGAGACACACGTGGTGCTGGACGCTAACCACCCGCTCGCCGGTGAAGATCTGATCTTTGACGTCGAGATCATGGAAAGCCGCGAAGCCACCGACGAAGAGATGCAGGGACTGCGTGAGCAGATCGAAGCCATGCAGCGTCAGGTGGCGGAAGGGGCGGAAGGAGCCGACGGCGGACCGCAGGGGCCGGAGAACCCCGAAGGCGGACCGAACACCGCTCAGGCCTAACCGATCCGACCGCCTTGCGACGGCGGCGCGCAGCTCCATCATGGAATCCGACGCTGGGATCCCCGAAAAACCGACGCGACGGCTCTCGCTGAGCGCGTTGGGAGATTTTCGCATCCTCGGCGAATACCTTCGCCCCCATCGGGGACGCTTCACCGCGGCGATCGTCGCTTCCAGCGTCTCGATGGCGTTTGGCCTGCTCTTTCCCTTTCTCGCAGGCTTTCTGATTGATGCCGCCGTCCCCTCGGCCAAGACCACGGCGGCGGGCGGACCGGCGCTTACCGTGGGCGGCACGGCCCTGCTGCTGACGCTGACGCTGGCCGTGCAGGCGGTACTGATGTTCTTCAGCTCCTACTGGTTTCAGCAGGCGGGTGAATGCACGGTCGTCCGCCTGCGGGAGACGCTCTATCGGCATCTCATTTCGCTGCCGATGGAGTTCTTCGGCAAGCACCGCGTCGGCGAATTGACCAGTCGGCTCTCCACCGATCTCTCGCTGATTCACGACCTGCTCATTCACGTTACCCCACAGATCATCCGGCAGACCGCGCTGCTGGTGGGCGGCGCGGTGATCATCACGCTGACCTCCTTCCGGCTCTCGCTGGTGATGGTAGGGTCGTTCCCCGTGCTGGTGCTGGTCGCCATCCTCTTTGGCAAGCGCATCCGCAAAGCTTCGCGGCTGGCGCAGGATCAGCTCGCGGAGAGTACCACGACCGTGGTGGAGACGCTGCAAGGGATCGTCAACGTCAAGGCCTTCTCCAACGAAGGCTTTGAGTCCGGGCGATATGGTGGACAACTGCGCGATTACCTCGCTACGGCCCTGCGCTCGGCCCGTCTCCGGGCGGCGCTGATCTCGTTTGTCATCCTCGGCATCATCGGGTCGCTCGTCCTCGTTCTCTGGTATGGCGCGCGCCTGATGCAGACCGGCGAGCTTTCCGCCGGGGAGATGGCGCGCTTTGTCTTTTGCACCATGTTCGTCGGAGGCGCGGTCAGCAGCTTTGCGGAAGTCTTCAGCCTGCTCCAGCGCACGCTGGGGGCGACGGAGCGCGTCCGCGAACTTCTGAATGAACCGCAGGAGCCGGAGCTGACGGCGACGCCCGACTCCCCGCGCCTGAGGGGCGAAGTCGAGCTTCGCGACCTCTCCTTCCGCTACCCCTCGCGCCCCGACCTGCCCGTTCTGCAAGGGATCACGATGAAAGCGCATGCGGGAGAGAAGATTGCGCTGGTCGGCCCGAGCGGCGCGGGGAAATCGACGCTCGTCTCCCTGCTGCTGCGCTTTTACGAGCCCGAGAGCGGCGAGCTGCTCTTCGACAACCGCCCCGCCTCCGCCTATACGCTTGGCGAGACGCGCAGCTGCATGGCGCTGGTGCCTCAGGAAGTCCTGCTTTTCGGCGGCTCCATCCGCGACAACATCGCCTATGGCCGCCCCGGTGCCTCCGAGGAGGAGATCCTCGAAGCGGCGCGACGGGCCAACTGCCATGAATTCGCCTCCCGGCTCCCCGAGGGCTATGACACCCTTGTGGGTGAGCGCGGCGTCCAGCTTTCCGGCGGGCAGCGGCAGCGGGTCGCCATTGCCCGGGCGCTCCTGCGCGATCCGGCGATCCTGATCCTTGACGAAGCCACCAGTTCGCTCGACAGTGAGAGTGAAAGCCTGATTCAACAGGCTCTTGCCACCTTGCTCGAAGGACGCACCTCCTTTATCATCGCGCATCGGCTCTCCACCATCCGCAACGCCGACCGCATCTACGTCCTCGAAGGGGGGCGTATTGCCGAGAGCGGAACGCATGCCGAGTTGACCGCCCGACCGGAGGGGGTCTACCGCCGTCTGCACGATCTTCAGGTCGACCCCGGTCAGTAAATTTCACCGTCAACGCGCTTATGAAATACTACATCATGACCGATCTCGAAGGGGTCGTGGGTACGGACTCCTTCTCGCAAACCCGTACATCCGATACCGGTCCGGAAGGCAAAGGTCCCTCCATGAAGCGGCTGGGCGAAGAGGTCAACGCCTGTGTACGCGGCATCCGCGCGGCGGCACCGGACGCGGAGGTTCACGTCTTCGATGGCCACGGCAGCGGCGGTCTCTTCCCGGAAGACCTAAAGGACTGCGAGTTGATCCCCCGCGACCAGCTGCCCTGGAACACGGGATTCGCCGGATACGACAGCCTGCTCTTCGTCGGGCAGCACGCCATGGCCGGGACCATCAACGCGCCGCTTAACCACACCTACAGCTCGCGTCACGTCGTCTACTACCGGCTCAACGGCGTCTTCATCGGCGAGTTTGGCATGCTGGCTCTTGCAGCCGGATTGGAGGGCGTGCCCACGATCTTCCTGGCGGGCGACGATCAGGCGACCTTCGAAGCGCGAATGTTCGTCCCGAAGATCCACACGGTGGCGACCAAACAGGGGGTGGGCCGGGAAAAAGCCCATCACCGCGATGGCGACGAAGTTCTCCGGGAGATCGAGCTGACCACTGCCTCTGCCGTCCGCTGTCACTCCGCGATTCCTCCCTTCAGGTCGCTCCAAGCCCCGTTCACACTGGAAATCCGGTACACGGAAAAGCTGACTCCGGAACGCCGCGCCACGCTCCACCCCGGGCATGAACTGGTAGATGACTACACGATCTGCATCCGGGCAGAAGAACTCTCAGAACTTTATCGGCGAAGTTGAGTTGTAGCGGAGATCATGGGTTAGGCGACATGCCACCCCCGGAGTTCTGGCTCTCCAGCGCCCTGATGAGGTCCATCAGTTCACGCATAGTTCCATCAGCCTGAATCAGAATATTTCCGTTCCCGTGGGGACCGCCGATTTCCATGAACCATGGCTGGGTGGGAAATTCATGAGGGGTGATAGGCTTATCATCAAAATCGGTGGGCATGTAATGCAGCCGCGAAGCCTGCTCCTTTTCGCTCTCCTCAAGGTATTGGTGCCTTGTCTTCCGAGCAATGCTCGGACAGAGCCAACCTTTTTCCGTGGCTCCATAAGGCTCCAATGCAGCAAGCCAGAAATTATCGTATTCCACGTCCGAAGCATCAGGAGGGCATTGCGGCCAACGCTTATGGTCGCTAAGATAGGCGCTCATAGAAACATGAAGCGAACGAAGATTCGCCATGCAAACGATCCGCTCGGCACGCGATCGCATCGGCTCAATGAGCGGAAAGGTCACGGTTGTCAGTACGCCTAGAATTGCGATAACCGTGAGCAACTCAACCAACGTGAACCCCGAAGTCGCGTGAGCAACTTCGGGGAGTTCAAATTTACACTCAGCCTGCTTCAATTCGCTTAGAATAAGCTGATCCAAATGAAAAACAAGCTATGACGATTGGGCGCTCCTTCAAAAATGAGACGCCTAATCAAGCAACCCGACTAGTTCCAAAGCCAATAGCCTGCCGATGGCGTGTTGGCGGTTTTGATTCCACGGACCCGGGCGGAAAACTCTTCGTAAAAAGAGTTGCTTGGATTTACTACATCCTCCCAATAGGCGCTCATATCGGCCTTTCCTTTATAGGTAATGGAGGGATAAATATTATCGAACTTCGCGCTCATGAAGCCCTGAATCAATAACTCGCTTTCTCCGGTGATCACCGCGGCGATATTGCGGGAATTGCCGTCCGCAACTGCATCCATATACGAGAGCGCAGTACCCCCCCGGTAAAAGCTCACCATTTTCCCCACGTTGGGGAACCTTGCGTCCGTGCTACCCGTTGTTGAGGAGATCGGGGCGGACGCCCCGACGCTGAAAACCATCACCGCTGAAATATTTTTCCCGGAGAGCGTTCCCTGAAAGGTGCCGTCCACCGTCGGGCTATAGAAAAGATTATTGTCAAATGGGCCACCGACAATGGCTTTCGCAGGGGCACCGAGGGCCAGAACGGCCAGGAGAGAGAGGGCGATACGCTTCATAAATGGTTGGGAACTAAAGAAGTGAGGGGTCTTTATTTCTGCCATTGATAGCGGGCGGCGCTTGGGGTGTCAAACCAAAATCAGCCCGAAAGGTACGGAGAAAGGGGCAAATGCGGCTCCCTCTGAGCAAGCCTTTGACTTTATCGGGTTTTCCCTGTTTCATTCCGACCCTGATTTTGAACCCGCGCTATGGAAGAAACGATTGACAGCCTCTACGAAACCCGCCGACGGAAGATGATCACCCTTCAGGAGAAGGGGGTGAAACCGTATGGCCACCGCTTTGACGTGAGCGGGCAGGTCAGCGAGGTGCGCGAACGCTTTGCGGAGGGGAATATCGAGCGGATCGCCGGACGGATCACGGCCCACCGCGACATGGGCAAAAGCCATTTTCTCGATCTGACCGACTCCACGGGGCGGCTCCAGATCTTCCTTCACGCGAAGGAGGTCGGCCCGGAAGCCTACGAAATTTTCAAACTGCTCGACCTTGGCGACTTTATCGGCATTGAAGGCGAGGCGTTCATGACCAAGACCGGCGAACCGTCGCTGCGGGTCAAGAGCTTCTCGGTGCTCTCGAAAGCGCTCCGCCCGATGCCCGGCAAGTGGCATGGGCTGGCGGACGTGGAGACCCGCTATCGCCAGCGCTACCTCGACCTGATGGGGAACGCGGAGTCGAAGGCGGTCTTCCGCCAGCGCATTGAGATCGTCCGGGAGATCCGGCGTTTCCTCGAAGACCGCGGCTTCCTCGAAGTGGAGACGCCGATGATGCAGCCGGTCCCCGGCGGCGCGGCGGCCGCTCCCTTCAAGACGTTTCACAACGCGCTGAACATGGATCTCTACCTGCGGATTGCGCCGGAGCTTTATCTCAAGCGGCTGCTGGTGGGCGGATTTGAAAAGGTCTTTGAGCTGAACCGGAACTTCCGCAATGAGGGACTTTCCCGACGGCACAACCCGGAGTTCACCATGCTGGAGGCCTACTGGGCTTACTCGGACTTCGAGCAGATCGCCGATCTGGTCGAGGAAATGGTGACCCACGTGGCCCAGAAGGTGATCGGCACGCTGAAGATTGAGCACAAGGACGCCGAGGGGAACGTGGTCCGCACGATCGACCTCTCCCGCCCATGGCGTCGGACGCCATACCGCGAGTTGGTGGAGGGGGCGATCCCCGGCTGGTTCGGGTTGACCCCGGAGGAGCGCAAGGCAAAAGCCCGCGAGCTGAAGCTGGAAGTGCATCCGGACGCGGAGGATTTTGAGGTGACGCAGACGGTGTTTGAGAAACTCGTTGAGGAGAAGACCTTCAACCCCTGCTTTGTCACGCATTGCCCGACACAGCTCGTCCCGCTGGCGAAGCAAAACCCTGATGATCCGACGGTGGTCGATGTCTATGAGCTGGTGATCAACGGTCAGGAGATCTCCCCCGGCTACTCGGAACTCAATGACCCGATCGTACAGCGCGAACGTCTGGAGCATCAGGCGGGCGAGGAGATCCAGAAGATTGACGAGGATTTCCTCACGGCGCTGGAGCACGGCATGCCCCCGGCGGGCGGTTTCGGCGTGGGGATTGATCGTCTCGTGATGATGCTGACCGGCGCGGAGTCGATCCGCGACGTGATCCTCTTCCCGCATATGAAGCCGCGGGCGAACAGCTAGTTCTCAGAAGAAACCACGCGGCGGAGTCTGATCGGCTTGGAGCAGCTGGTGCACGTTCCATCCGTGCGACTCAAGTGCGCGCACAGCCTCGCTGCGCGTGAGGCCGCGCAAGGCGCAGACGAGCCGGATGGCGCGGTCACGCAGCTTGGCATTGGAGACGAGGACGCCGGCCATCAGGTTGTCGTGTACGCGCCCGAGCCGGATCATGACGGTGGTGGAGAGAAGGTTAAGGGCGCACTTGGTAGCGGTCCCGGCTTTGAGGCGGGTGGACCCGGCGAGGAGTTCCGGGCCGGTGGCGAGGTCGATGGCGATCTCCTCCACGCCGGTGCGGTGGCGGGCGGGATTGCAGGTGATGAGCAACGTTCCGGCCCCCAAGGTCCGCGCCTGCTCCAGCGCGCCGAGGACAAAGGGTGTACGTCCGCTGGCGGTGATGCCGCAGACGATGTCGCCCTCGCGAACGCCGCGCTCCAGCAGGGCTAACGCTCCGCCCTCGCGCTGATCCTCGGCTCCCTCCACGGCGCGGTAGAGCGCCCGGACACCCCCGGCGATGATCCCCTGCACGCGCTCCGATTCCACGCCGAAGGTAGGCGGAATTTCGCTGGCGTCGAGGACGCCCAGCCGCCCGCTGGT